>NZ_DATCTF010000018.1 GCF_036568125.1 Magnetovibrio sp. | reverse complement strand
CTCGGTCCGGTATACAAAATTGACGCGGGGTGGAGCAGCCCGGTAGCTCGTCAGGCTCATAACCTGAAGGTCGTTGGTTCAAATCCAACCCCCGCAACCAATAATATCAACGGCTTAGCCTTAACCGGCTAAGCCGTTTTTGTTTGCCGGGAAAGCGTGCGGCAAGCCGTGGGGCTCTGCCGCGTTAATGGGCTGTTGCAAGAACATCGTTCAGCGTAAGCTCGCGCGACATCAAGCGTTCTCGGGAAATGTGCCACTATGAACAGCATCTATCTCTTTCCACCGTCGCCCGTGCCGACCGTCCCCATCAAAGGCGGGGAACAGGTGTTTCCGGTAAACCGTATTTTTTGTGTCGGGCGGAACTATGCCGAACATGCTCGGGAAATGGGCGGGCAGCCCGATAAGGAAGAGCCGTTCTATTTCACCAAAAGCCCATCTGCGATTGTGCCGTCGGGGGCGAGCGTTTCGTATCCTCCCGAAACCGAGAATTATCACTATGAGATAGAATTGGTGGCGGCTATCGGAAAGCCCGTTTTTCAAGCCGCGCCGAACGATGCGCTCGACGCCGTATTCGGCTACGCCTGCGGGCTGGATATGACGCGCCGCGACCTGCAATTTCGGGTTCGCGAAAAGCAGCGGCCGTGGGATGTGGCTAAGGACTTCGAACAATCCGCGGTGATCAGCCCCATCGTGCCTTCGGCGGTCTGCGGACACTTGACCCACGGCAAGATCGAGCTGCGCGTCAACGGGGAAACCCGCCAGAAAGCGGACTTGAGCGACCTGATCAATTCTGTCCAGGAACTGATCGTCGATCTGTCGCGCTATTATCATCTGGTGCCCGGTGATCTGATCTACACCGGCACACCGGCAGGGGTCGGACCGGTTGTGCCCGGCGATCATCTGATCGGCAGCATTGCCGGCTTGGGTGAAATTGAGCTCACCGTCGGCAAGCCCCACACGTAAGAACAGAACCTTTCTTCATCTTCAATCCCTGTTAAAGTCGGATGCAGTTGAGTATTCGTCACCCGGTCATATCGTGAGGAGAGCGTTGAGCATGCGCCAGGTCCTGTTTGCCGTAACGTTGCTGGTCAGTTCCGCGTGTGGGCTGGTGATCGAAATCGTCGCGGGGCGGTTGTTGGCACCGTATGTCGGCATGTCGCTGTATACCTGGACCGCGATCATCGCGGTGGTTTTGGCCGGGTTGTCGGTGGGCCATTGGATCGGCGGCGCGTTGGCCGCACCCCATGTCGACAATCGCTTGGGCGCGTCGCGGGTGGCGTGGGCCTTGGCGTTGTCTTCGCTGTCCAGCCTGGCCACGCTGGTGTTGTTGCGGGAAGTGTCGGGGCTGTTGTTGCAAAGCGGTCTTGGCCAGATCGAGATCATTGTGCTGCTTGCATCGGCGCTGTTTTTTCTGCCCAGCCTGTTCGTCGGTATCGTCTCGCCGATCCTCACCAAGCTTGCCGTGGATGCCAGCGCGCATCATCCGGGCGGCGTCATCGGGCGTATGTTCGCGTTGGGCACGTTGGGTTCCATCGCCGGTACGCTGTTGGCGGGGTACCTGTTCATTTCGTGGATCGGATCGATCGGCACGGTGTTGATGGTGGCCGCAGTTTACGCGACATTGGCGGTGTTGTTCGTGGTGTCGAGCCGCACCGGCGTGATCGTTGTGGTGCCGTTGGTTTTGGGGTTGGGGGCGACCGGTTTGTGGGGCAACAACGTTCAAGCCTTCACCAGCCCATGTACGGCGGAAAGCGACTATTTTTGCATCCGCGTGGATCCATTCCCCGATGCGCCCGGCGCGCGGTTGATGGCCTTGGATCATTTGGTGCATTCGATCAACGACGAACGCGACCCGGGATTGCTCTATAGCCCCTATCTGCATTTCGTCGATGAATACGCACGCGCCACATTGGGCCCGGGGGCACGGAGCGCCTACTTCATCGGCGGCGGCGGGTTTACGTTGCCGCGCGCCTGGGCCGCTGAATTTCAGGGCCGGGCCAAGTTGGTGGTGGCGGAAATCGACCCTGCTGTGACCAGGGCCGCGACGGATCACTTATGGCTCGACCCGCGCGCGCCGGGCCTGGAAATCGCCCATCAGGATGCACGCATGTATCTGCAATCACTGCCGCTGGAACCGACATTCGATGTGGTATTCGGCGACGCTTTTTACGACATTTCCATTCCCGCACATCTGGTCAGTCAGGAATTCACCGAGCAGATCGCCCGGCGTCTTAACCCCAATGGCTTTTATGCCATCAACACGGTCGACAATGGTCACAATCCGCGCTTTTTGCTGAGCCTTGCGCGAACCCTAGGCACGCGGTTCGCCAATGTCGAGGTGTGGGCCGAACGCGGTCAAATGGGACAAGAGGGCCGAGTCACTTTTGTCGTGGTGGCGTCCAACAGCCGCAGCGCGCGCCCGGTGTTGGAATCCAATAAAGGGTTGGAGCGCACGTGGGTGCGTTGGCCGGACGCAGATCTGCGCGCCCGTGCCTTGGTCCCGGACGTGCCCGTGTTGACCGACGATTACGCACCGGTGGATCGCTTGATGAGCGGCCTTCTGACGGCGGCAGAGTTATAATCCGGGCAGATCAAAATGCCGACCGGATATGGGGGCATGACTATCTGAGCGACAAAACCTTGCTATGCCTATTGACCTGGCACTAGGTTGGACTCAGATACTAAAAGGTATGTCCTTTCATCTTTCACAACGAGGGTGCCGTGAACACAGTTCCGTCCAATACGTCTGAAGCCTTTGTGATTGGCCCCGATCCCGAAGACGCGCGTCTCACGGCAGAGGTGCACGGGATCGACCACAACGGCGATGCGGTCACCACCTCGGTCTCGGTCGAGCGGCCCTTGACGCTGTTTCTCAACAGCCAAGAGATCGTCACCATGATGACCATCGGCGACTATCCGGATTATCTGGCGGTCGGTTATCTGCGCAATCAGAACATGTTGCGCGACGACGACGAAATTACCGCCATCGATTACGATGAAGAAATCAACACCATCGTCGTGCGCACCGCCAAGGACACGAACTTCGAAGACAAGCTGAAAAAGAAAACGCTGACCTCGGGCTGCGCTCAAGGGACGGTCTTCGGCGACGTCATGGAACAGTTCGACACGGTCAAGCTCGCCGCGGACGCCAAGGTTCACACCGCGGCGCTGTATCCGTTGCTCAAGGCCATCAACACAGCGCCCAGTTTGTATCTCAAGGCCGGCGCCATTCACGGCTGCGTGCTGTGCGCGCACGACCGGCCGTTGGTTTATATGGAAGATGTGGGGCGCCACAATGCGGTCGACAAAATTGCCGGTTGGATGTTTTTGGAAGGCATGTCGGGGCACGACAAAATCTTTTACACCACCGGGCGGTTGACCTCTGAAATGGTGATCAAAACCGTGCAGATGGGCATCCCCATTTTGGTGTCGCGTTCCGGTTTCACCGCATGGGGCGTGGATTTGGCACGCAAGGCGGGATTGATTTTGATCGGCCGCGCGCGGGGTGCGCGGTTTGTCGCCCTGTCGGGCGAAGATCGCATCGTCTTCGACGCTCAAGAGACCGACAAAGCCGACAGCGCCGCCACGGACAAAGTGCGCAAAGGGGCTACGTCATGACCGATGGATCATCGACAGGGGACGCGGGCGCCGCCATTGCAGACCGCCACCGCGTCGGCATCGTGGTGGAGCGGCGCGACAGCGACAATCCGTGGATCGACGCGACTTGGCGGGTGGCGGACATTCTGCCCGAACCGCCCAGCGACGATACCCGCCGCCCGTTGGATAGCGGGCCTGGGTGGCGGCGCGATTACGTTGGCAGCCTTGAGGTCGAATTGTTCAAGCGCGAAACGGAAGCCTATAAAGTCAACTTGTCTCAAGAGGATCCGGTTCTTTACGTCGTCTTGCGTCCTGGCGAAGACGACGACGATGAAGAGGTGTCGCCGTTTCTCGCCACCTTCAGTCCCTACGAGGCCGGGGATTATACCGAAAGCGGCGAAATGATCGTGGACGCGGTACCCGCGCCCGCGGTTGTGGTCGCATGGGCGGCGGCGTTCGTCGAAGCCTTTCACGTCGATCAGCCCTTTAAAAAGCGCAAGCAGAAACGCAAAGAAGACAGCGCCACGGGGCGGAACGATGGTGCGCGAATGAGGCCCGGTCATGGTTGATAAAATCGAAGAGAAAGGCTTTTTGCAGCGCTGGTCAGCGCGCAAGTTGGAAGCCGATCGCGATGCGAAGATGGCGGTCGTTCCACTGGAAGATGCCCAACCCGCAAGCGTTGTTGCGGACAGCGAAGCGCCTTCCGACGCCGAACCATCCGCACCGCCGCCAGATCTGCCGGACGTGGAAAACCTGGATGCCGAATCTGATTACACGGGATTCCTCGGTGACAATGTTCCCGAGGACTTGGCCAAGATGGCGCTGCGCAAACTGTGGCGATCCGACCCGGTCCTGGCCAATATCGACGGTCTGAACGATTATGATGCGGACTTTTCCAAAGTCGGCATGGTCTCGGAAGTGGTGAAGACCGTTTATCAAGTCGGCAAAGGCTACCTGAGCGCGGACGAAGCAGTTGAAGACTCCGAAGAGAGCGAGGATCAAACGCTCACCGATCAAGGGAGCGGAGATGAAGCGGCCGCAGAGCCAGATGCGGAGTCTGGCGATGTTGCCGTTGACGGTGACCCCGTTGCGACCGTGAATGACGCGCACACACCTATGCCCAAGAAGGCCGAAACGGCGAGCTGATTTCCACAATGTGAAATTCTCGTTATCCGCGTTTTCAGTGTGGATAATGCGCGAACGCGCGTGGATGCCTGAGAATCCTTTTACATGCAAAAATCCTAATATTATTTCGTATTTACAAGACATTATTGAAGGCTGGATGAGCACTGGCCCGGAGTTGACAACGGCTCTAATGAGGATCCTAATGACCTCACAAGCGGGACGTGGGTATAAAGTGTGCCAGCATGCCGGGTCCCGCAGGCAACGTGGTTGTAACGCATTGTGCGCGTCATTTCATCGGTTTGGGAGCTGATTGGAATGGAACGTTAGGCTTACAACATTCATTCATGCGGATCGTGGGACAGCATGGAACTTTCTGAAGATACGTTAACGCCAGAAAAGAACGATGCGTCAAATCTTGCAGAAGAAGATCTTCTGCGGGCCAATGGCTATGGTCTTCTGGCGTCACTGCTGATCGCGCCACCAAGCGGCGAGGTGCTGAATATTGTCAAGGCTATGAACGGTGATGCTTCGCCTTTCGGTCAAGCCATCACCGAACTGGGTGAATTGGCCCGCACCACCACCAAAACCGACATCGAAGATGAATTTACGCGGTTGTTTTACGGTCACGGTGCCGGGGGGGAACTGCATCCGTATGCCAGCTTTTATCTCACCGGGTTCGTCTACGACAAACCATTGTCGGACCTGCGCGAGGATTTGGCCCGTTTAGGCCTGTCGCGTGCCGATGGCATCAGCGAACCCGAAGACCAAATTGGATTTTTGATGAACGCCATGCACGACCTGATCACCGGCGCGCATGGACGGTTCATGGACATCGAAGGGCAAAAAGCCTTTTTCGACCACCATGTGGCGCCTTGGGCGTCGCGCTTTTTCAAAGACTTGGAAGGGGCAGAGAACGCGGTGTTCTACCGTCCCGTAGGCATCATCGGCCAAGTGCTGATGGAAATCGAAAGCAAAGCCTTCACCATGGCCGCCTAGGCGGCGCAGGGACGTGGGAAACATTCGAAGCCGTTTCGAAAGGGAGACGACAATGAGCGAGCAGATCAAAGAAAAAGACAAGGCCGTTCAATCGCGGCGTGGTTTTTTGAAGGGCGCGGGCGTTGCGGGCATCGCGACCGCCATCAGCGTGCTGTCCGACACGGAAGCCGAGGCCAAAGAGGTCGTGGTGGAAAAGGGCTCGTCCGGGTATCGGGAAACCGATCACGTCAAATCCTATTACGAAGTTGCGAAGTTTTAAGGGGAGGGGATAGAGATGCTCATCAAGAAAAAGAACGGTTCCGCCTCAGCCCCGCGACTGAAGCAGGCATTGTCCAAAAGCATGGGCGGCGCTGTCGATCGTCGTGCATTCCTGAAAGGCTCAGGTCTCGCAGCCGGCGGTGTCGCGCTGGCCGGTGCCCTTCCGCTGGGCGCGGTGCAAAAGGCCAAGGCGGCAGAGCCCATGGGCGATGCCAAAGGCGAAACCAAGTCGTCTGTGTGTACGCACTGTTCGGTGGGTTGCGGCATCAAGGCAGAAGTCAAAAACGGCGTGTGGACCCGCCAAGAGCCGGACTTCGACAGTCCCTTCAACCTCGGCGGACATTGCGCCAAGGGTGCGTCGGTGCGTGAACACGCGCACAACGAACGCCGCCTGCGCTATCCGATGAAGTTGGAAGGCGGCAAATGGAAACGCATTTCCTGGGAAACCGCGATCGACGAAATCGGCGACAAGATGCTCGAAGTGCGCCAGCAGTCCGGTCCCGATTCCGTGTACTGGCTGGGCTCGGCGAAATTCTCCAACGAACAAGCCTATCTGTTCCGCAAGTTCTACGCTTTCTGGGGCTCCAACAACGGTGATCACCAAGCGCGTATCTGTCACTCCACCACGGTTGCCGGTGTCGCCAACACCTGGGGCTATGGCGCAATGACCAACTCCTTCAACGACATGCATAATGCCAAGTCGTTGTTCTTGATCGGCTCCAACCCGGCGGAAGCTCACCCCGTCGCGGTTCAGCACATCTTGAAAGCCAAGGAAGAAAACAACGCACCCTTGATCGTGTGCGATCCGCGCTTCACCCGCACCGCCGCCCATGCCGACGAGTTCGTGCGCATGCGTCCGGGTACCGACGTGGCGTTGATCTGGGGCATCTTGTGGCACATCTTCGATAACGGCTGGGAAGACAAGCAGTTCATCGAACAGCGCGTCTGGGGCCTGGATCGGGTGCGCAAGGAAATCGAACAGTGGACGCCCGAAGAGACCGAACGCGTCACCGGCGTTCCCGGTGCGCAGCTCAAGCGCGTCGCTGGGCTGTTGGCGAAAAACCGCCCCGGCACCGTCGTGTGGTGCATGGGTGGCACCCAGCACCACAACGGCAACAACAACACCCGCGCCTACTGCATCTTGCAGCTTGCCCTCGGCAACATGGGCAAGGCCGGCGGCGGCACCAACATCTTCCGCGGTCACGACAACGTGCAAGGCGCGACCGACATGTGCGTGCTGTCGCACTCTCTGCCCGGCTACTACGGCCTTGCGGCGGGTGCGTGGAAGCACTGGTCGCGCGTTTGGGATGTCGACTACGACTGGATGGTCAGCCGCTTTGCGTCCGAAAAACTCATGCAGTCGGCGGGCATTCCGGTGTCGCGTTGGATCGACGGCGTGCTGGAAAACAAAGACAACATCGATCAACCCGACAACCTCCGGGTGATGGTGTTGTGGGGCCATGCGGTGAACTCGCAAACCCGCTTGCCGGACATGAAAAAGGCGATGGAAAAGCTCGACACCATGGTCGTGATCGATCCGGTGCCGACGTTCGCATCGGTCATTCCCGACCGCACCGACGGCGTGTACGTGCTGCCCGCCTGTACGCAGTTTGAAACGTACGGCTCGGTCACCGCGTCCAACCGTTCCTTGCAGTGGCGTGAAAAGGTCGTCGACCCGCTTTACGAATCTTTGCCCGATCACACGATCATGGCCAAGTTCGCCAAAAAGCTCGGCTTCGCCGATCAGTTCTTCAAGAACATCAAGCTCAACGGCGACGAGCCGGTGGTCGAAGACATCACCCGCGAATTCAATAAGGGCATGTGGACCATCGGCTATACGGGTCAATCGCCGGAGCGCCTGAAGAAGCAGTTGCAATACAAGCACACCTTCGACAAGACCTCCTTGAAGGCCGTGGGCGGTCCTTGCGACGGTGAGTATTACGGTCTGCCGTGGCCGTGCTGGGGCGACGATAAGTTGGGTCACCCGGGCACGCCGATCCTCTACGATCCGTCGATGTCGGTGGCCGAAGGCGGCCTGACGTTCCGCGCTCGTTACGGCGTCGAACACGAAGGTGAAAACCTGCTCGCCGAAGGCTCGTACTCGAAAGGTTCCGAGCTCAAGGACGGCTATCCCGAGTTCACCATGGCGATGCTCAAGAAACTGGGCTGGGACAAAGACCTGACCGCCGAAGAACGCGCCAGCATCGAAAAAGTCGCGGGCGATAAGACCAACTGGAAGACCGACCTGTCGGGCGGCATCCAGCGTGTCGCCATCAAGCACGGCTGCGCGCCGTTCGGCAATGCCAAGGCCCGCACGTATGTGTGGACCTTCCCCGATCCGACGCCGCTGCATCGTGAACCGCTGTATACGGCGCGCCGCGATCTGTTGCCCAAGTATGCGACCTACAAGGATACCCGGGCTTATCGTCTTCCGACGCTCTATGAATCGATCCAAAAAAACGATCATTCGAAAAACTTCCCGACCATCCTCACCACCGGACGTTTGGTGGAATATGAAGGCGGCGGTGACGAAGGCCGCTCCAACAAATGGTTGGCCGAACTGCAGCAAGACATGTTCTGCGAAGTGAACCTCAAGGATGCCAACGATGCGGGCATCCGCGACGGTGCCGATATGTGGGTGCACAGTCCCGAAGGCGGCAAAGTTCTGGTCAAGGCCATGGTCACGGATCGGGTTGCGCCAGGCGTCGTGTTCATGCCGTTCCACTTCGGTGGTTGGTGGCAGGGCAAGGATCTGCGCGACAAGTACCCGTCGGGAACCGATCCGTATGTCTTGGGCGAAGCCTCGAACATGTGCGGCACCTATGGATATGACTCGGTGACGCAGATGCAAGAAACCAAGTCGACGCTCTGTCGTATTGAAGCCGCGTAAGGGTAGGGAGAAAAACAATGGCTCGCATGAAATTTCTTCTCGATTCCGAACGCTGCATTGAATGCAATGGCTGCGTTACGGCGTGTAAAAACGAAAACGAAGTGCCATGGGGCGTCAACCGCCGCCGGGTGGTGACCATCAATGACGGTCAGCCCGGTGAACGGTCCGTCTCCGTGGCGTGCATGCACTGTTCGGACGCGCCGTGTATGGCCGTTTGTCCGGTCGATTGCATCTACTCCACCGAAGACGGTGTGGTGTTGCATTCCAAGGACCTGTGCATCGGCTGTGGCTACTGCTTCTTCGCTTGCCCGTTCGGCGCGCCGCAGTTCCCCAAAGACGGGGCCTTCGGTTCGCGTGGCAAAATGGACAAGTGCACCTTCTGCAACGGCGGTCCGGAAGCCGACGGCTCGCAAGAAGAGTTCCACAAGTACGGTGGCAACCGTCTGTCCGAAGGCAAGCTTCCGCTGTGTGCGGAAATGTGCTCGACCAAGGCGTTGTTGGCGGGTGATGGGGATATGGTTTCCAACATCTACCGCGAACGCGTGGTGTCGCGCGGCTTCGGCACGGGTGCGTGGGGGTGGGGAACCGCCTACAACCAAAAGGGCGAATAAATTCGCACGGGTGCGTCCGGGGTTAGTTTGAAACCGGGCGCACCTATTCGGATTGATGCGTTCGCAGTGAACGGTTGCATACGGGATACCTTGTTCATGACGTCACGTGGGTTGATACATCTCTTTCGCACATTTGCTTTCACCACCTTGATGGTCTGGGGATTGGCTTTCGCGCTGAGTGGAGGCGTGAAGACGGCTTTCGCCCAAGCCGACAATCCTCTCGCCGGTTCCGTTCCGGGCGAGGTGAAGGGATCGAACAGCAACAGCGATTTATGGCGCGGCATCAATCACGGCGAGCCGGGCACAGTCTCCATTCCCGATCAAAAAGCGGCCACCTTG
This sequence comes from Magnetovibrio sp., assembly GCF_036568125.1. Lineage (NCBI taxonomy): Bacteria > Pseudomonadati > Pseudomonadota > Alphaproteobacteria > Rhodospirillales > Magnetovibrionaceae > Magnetovibrio > Magnetovibrio sp. The sequence continues at coordinate 41,834 of NZ_DATCTF010000018.1, read as the reverse complement.
ATCAACCGCACCGGTGAAGACTGGCGTTTGGTGCGCATGGGCCCGCTGCCCATGTGGGGCGGCGTGTTGATGGGCATTTCTCTGGTGGGCGTGCTGGGCTTCGCGTTGGTCTACGGCAAGTTCAAGCTGCATGGCGAACGCACCGGTCGCGTCATTCCCCGTTTCAGCCAAGCCGAGCGCTGGGTGCACTGGTTCGTCGCCAGCCTGTTCATCATGCTGGGACTCACGGGCATCGTCATCTTGCTGGGGCGTTTTTTGCTCAAGCCGGTGTTCGGCGCGGATGTTTTGGGCGCATTGGCCAATGCGAGCCTTCAAGCCCACAACCTGTTGGGTCCCATTTTCATCGTCGCGATGCTGATCATGTTGGTGATGTATTTCAAGGACAACTTTTATCAAAAGGGTGACTTCACCTGGGCGTTGAAGGGCGGATTTTTTTCCAAGCACCATCCGCCGTCGTGGAAATACAACTTGGGCGAAAAGTCTTGGTATTGGCTGATCGCTTTCGCCGGCACGGCGCTTTCCCTTTCGGGTGTGTTTTTGATTTTCCCGACCCTGCTCGATGACGTTCAAGGCATGCAACTTTCCCACATCGTACACGCAATCTGCGCGGTGGTTCTGATCGCGGCGTCTTTGGGTCACATCTATCTGGGTATTTGGGGCGTCGAAGGCGCGTTGGACAGCATGACGCTCGGCTACGTCGATGAAACCTGGGGGCTGGAACACCATCGTTGGTGGGCCGAGGAAGAAATCAAGAAGGAACGCGTTGTCGAGGGCGCACCCGATGCCGTACTCGCCGCGAAGCATGACCAAGCCACATGATGTCGTCTTCGTTCGCGAGGCGCTTGCATGAAGGAGTTTAAACCGTGAGCTTTCTGGAGTTTGTAGAAGGACCACTTTGGTATTTCGCCGCAACGGTGTTCGTGCTCGGCGCGCTGTGGAAAGTCGTGGGGATTTTGCGGTTGGGGCGCAAGAAGGATCTGTCGATCCCCCGCGCATCCGCCGCGGGTGGGGCGGTGAAGTCGCAATTCCTGCATTTCATCCCGCACGGTGGGTTCACCTTTCGCACTCTTTACCATCTGACGGCGGGTTATATCTTTCATATCGGTTTGTTCGTCTTGCTGCTGTTCGCGGCCCCGCATGTGGCTTTCATGCAAAACAACATCATTGCTATCGAATGGCCGACGATACCGTATTGGGGCTTTGTCGTTGCGGCTCAGTTCGCCTTTGCCGGTTTGATCCTTTTGTGGGTGCGGCGCATTTCCGACCCGGTGATGATCAAGATTTCCGACAAGGACGATCACATCGGATCATGGCTGACCTTCTTGGTGATGTTGACGGGCTGCATGGCGTTGCAAGAAAGCGTTGATGCATTGCGCGCCACGCACATGCTGCTGGTGGACCTGTGGCTCATCTACTTCCCGTTCAGCCGCTTGATGCATGCCTTTACGTTCGCATTCAGCCGTGGATATACCGGAGCGTTCTTTGGACGTAGGGGGATCGTGCCATGACCATCGCCGCCGCTGTCGAGACTTTGGTCTCCAACATCGATGCCTCCGCCGCCAGTTATCTGGACGCCTGCGTGCATTGCGGTCAGTGCGCCGAGGCCTGCCACTTTTTCGAAAATACCGGCGATGTGCGCTACATTCCGACCTACAAGTTGGATCTGTTGCGGCGTGCCTATAAACGCCACAAAGACCCGCTGAGAGGCGTCAAAAAACTGTTCGGCTTGGTGCCTGCGGAATTGACCGAGGATGACCTCAACGAATGGTCCGAGCTTATTTACGACAGTTGCACCTTGTGCGGGCGTTGTTCCATCGTTTGTCCCATGGGCATCGATATCGCCGGACTGGTGCGCAAAACCCGCGAAGGCATGGTCGCCGCCAACATCGTTCCCGATGGCCTGACCGGCGCCGCCGGCCGCGCCTTGGAAACCGGCAGCCCGTTGGGCATCAAACCCGAAACCTTCCAGAAGATCGTCGCCGAGCAAGCCGAGGCCACCGGCATTCCCATCGAATTGGACAAACCCGGCGTCGATTACATGGTGATCTTGTCGGCGATGGAAGTGCTCAATTTCTATGAAGTCATCGGTGCGCTGGCGCGGATCTTCAAAAAGGCCGGTCTAACCTGGACCATGTCGACCAAGGCTTACGAAGCAACCAACGTCGGCATTCAGATGGGCGATAAAGCCATCGCCAAAACGCTGGTGTCGCGGGTCGTTGATGCTGCGGAAGAACTGGGCGTGAAGTATGTCGTCAGCCCAGAATGCGGCCACGCCTATTCGGCCTTGAATTGGGAAGGCCCCAATCTGGTCGGACGGACCTACAAGTTCGAGGTGATCCATATCATCGAGTTGCTGAACCAGCTTTGCGAGCAAGGAAAGATCACCACCAAGGGCAAAGACAGCCGCCGGCTGACGTTTCACGATCCCTGTCAGATCGTGCGCCGGGGCGGCATCGTCGATGAGCCCCGCGCCATCTTGGGCCAGATCGCCGACAACTTCGTTGAGATGACCCCCAGCCGCGAAGCCAATATCTGTTGCGGCGGCGGCGGCGGCGTCAGTTCGAACCCCAACGCGGAAGAATTGCGCCTGCGCGCGTTCGGCAGCAAAAAACGTCAATTGGATGCGGTCAAACCCGATGCCATGGTCACGGCGTGCGGCAACTGCCGCAACGTGTTGGAAGAAGCCATCGATGAATACGACATGGTGATGCCGGTCTTGAGCCTGACCGAACTGTTGGCGGAATATCTCGATGATTGAGTTGATGTTGATATCGAAGCAAAAGGTGGCTGGGATATGAAAATATTTGGCATCGTCGGATGGAGCGGCAGCGGCAAGACCGAGCTGTTGGTCAAGTTGTTGCCGGAACTCAGACGCCGTGGCTTCAGGGTCTCGACCATGAAGCACACTCATCACAATTTCGACATCGACAAACCGGGTAAGGATTCATACCGTCACCGCAAAGCGGGGGCGGAGGAAGTCTTGATCGCGTCCGGTGGGCGCTGGGCGCTGGTTCGTGAACTGCGTGACGAGCCGGAACCGGACATGGACACGCTGATCGAACAGATGACCCCGGTGGATCTGTTGTTGATCGAAGGCTTCAAGCGCAATCGCCACCCCAAGCTGGAAGTCAGCCGTCCGGCCACGGGCAAATCCTTGATCGCGACGGATGACGACACCATCGTGGCGGTGGCCAGCGATGCGCGCATCGGCGGGCTGTCGGTGCCGCTTTTGGACCTCGACGATGTCGGCGCGGTTGCCGACTTCATTATCCGCTACACCGGTGCGGTGCCCGGCGCGGCGCCGTCCGTCGGACGCATGCAAATGGGCGCTGCCGAATAAAGGCAACGCCCATTGAAGCCCCCCAACTTCAATTGAGCTTTTTCGGGTCGTCCGTCGCGGCGGCTTCGCGTTCGCGGAAATAGTCGTCCGTCGTGCGGGTCAGCGGACGGGTACCATGGGCGAACGGGTCGGGCGTGGCTTGGCTCATGGCGACGACGCGGCAGTTTTCACACATCTTGAGCCGATCCAATCCGCCCGGTTCGCTGAACATGGGGTGGTCTTTCAGCTTGTCGATCATGCGTTCGATCGACGCCTTGGTGCCGAACGGCTTGCCGCAACTGACGCATTCGAACGGTTCTTCCGATTTAAGGGTCGCCAAGTTGCGCGCCTGACCGGTGAAATCGATCCCCGGCGACAAGGTGATGACCTTTTCCGGGCAGGTCTTGCGACACAGTCCGCATTGCACACAGGCATTTTCCCGGAACCGTAATTCAGGGCGATCGGGGTTGCTTTTCAACGCACCCGCCGGGCAGGCGCTGGTGCACGACAGGCACAACGTACAGCCTTCCGCGTCGATGGTGATGGCGCCGAAAGGCGCACCGTCGGGCAGCGCGATGCGATCTTGCGGGCTCGGCGCGTTGGCGTGCAGATGCGTGAGCGCCATCGACAACGTCTCGCGCTTACCACCTTCGACCGCGAAGTTGGCGGGCTTGATGGCTTGGGTTTTGGGCAAGGTCCAAAGCCGGTCTTCGATTTGGCTCGGGTCAGCATCGTCCAGCACCGCGATACGCTCGCCCCCATAACCCAGGCCGTCCAAGATGGTGTTTGCGTATCCCGCTTGTTCCCGTACGGCTGCAAATTCGTCCGCCTTGGCGGGGTTGGCCAACAAGATCACGCGGCTGGCGCCGTAAGCGCTGAGGCTCAGCAAAATATCCAGGCCGACGCCTGTCACACTGTTGAGGGTGAACGGTACGACGTGGGCCGGCAAACCCCGGCCATAACGCGCCATCATCGCCACAACCTCTTCGCCATAGCTGGTGTCGGTCACCAACATCACGGGGGGGGCGCCCTTGGCGGCGTGGTAGGTTCCCAGCAACGCGCGCGCGCGCGCCAAGGCGCCTTTGACGGACGGGTATTGATAGGCGTTCGCACCGGTTGGGCAGACCGCAGTGCATTCGCCGCACCCGGCGCACACATAAGGATCGATTTTCACATGATCGCCGTCCGGTGCGATGGCTGACGTCGGGCAAACATCGACGCATCGTGTGCAGGCGACGATGGAATTGCGCGCATGGGCGCACAAGGCGGCGCTGTGACTGACATATTGCGGCTTTTCAAACTCACCGACGAAATTCAGGGCGTCGAACAACGTGCGTTCGACGGCGAGCGGGTTGCCGATGTCGGGACGCAAATAGCCATCGCGCTTTTCGGGTGCGGGAAACAGCACCGATGCACCCCGCAGATCGACAATGATGTCGGCGCTCAAAGCGGTGTTCGAGGAACGGCCGGAAAACCGAACCGCATCGCGCGATGACGGCTCGAGCGACGACAGGGATTCGAACGTTACCGAAAACGCACCCAAATGGCCCGAGGCGGAGGCCACTTTGCCATGAAAAACAGGCACCTCCCCCATGGCGGGCGGTGCGATGTCGCTTGCTGTTTCCAGACAAACCGTCACCGCCAGATGCGGGGCAAGGCGTTTGGCGGCTTGCAAGGCATGTTCGTCGCGCCCCAAGATCAGCGTGCGTCCTTGTGACGTCATGCTCACGCTTGTGGTCGCCGCCACGGGCGCGGTGGTTTCAGCGATCAATGCCGCTATTTTTGCGGTGGCCTTTACACCCTCGTCCGACCAACCGGCCGTTTCGCGGATGTTGACGAAATCGGGGGCGACATCCACGCCGCCGGCGTCTTCCCATGCTTCCATCAGAACGGGTGCTTCTTGGGTGCAGCAAATGACGGCGGGGCCGTTTTGCGCCGCGATCCCGTCGAGCGCCCCGATTTGCGAGCGGCAGAGTTGCTCGTAGACCTTCGGTGGGGTGTCGAGGTCCAGCGCCTTGGCAATGGCTTTCGCGTCGAGCGTTTGGCTGTTGTCGCAAGAACAGAGAAACAGGGACGGTTTCGAGGTCATTGTGGACTACCCATGTTGTTCAGGCCGATTTGTGATGTGGCCAGAATACTACCATCACTTTGACGACAAGATTTGCGGAAAGAATGAGATTTTGTTGCGTTTTCACATTGTGGAGGTGCCAATAGGCATTAGAGGTGCATCTTGCTTGTTATTTGGCGGTGTCGGTCTTACTTATCTATGGCTTATCCATGGGCGCGTGAGGCGCACCATCACCTGAAACGCACAGCAAACGGGGCTGTCTAATGACTTCCAAAACGCAACAGCATTCCATCGGGGTGGAAATCGCAAACCAGATCATCGATCTCGCCAACACTCGTCTTGAAGCCGGGGACTTGGTTGAAGATATCGCTTCGGGCTTGCGGCACGCGGCAGCCAATTTTTCGGCGTACGCTTTCTTTCGTTCTGAAAAACTGCCCAAGGATCCCAACGATACCGTTGAGAACTTCATCTCGTTTTTCGAACACTATCTGAGTGTGCATAAGCCCAAGGAAGAACCGGGGCAAGGTCTGAAACATTTGATCGAACAGGCAAAAAACGAAATTTGATGGGGTTGAGGGAGGGATGAGCCTTGACGCCACCCGAACAAAATCGGAGGATTGACCCAGGAGTTTGAACCGAAGGTGATGTGCGCGAAACGACGCATCAATCCAGGGGTAGGCCTTTGCAAAATCCAATCGATGCGGTTCTGGAAGCGGAACGCGAAGCCGAAAGCGAGACCGATCGTCACCGCGCAGCGGCGCGTAAGACCATCAATCAAGCTTTGGAAGACGCGCGGGTAATAGCCGAACGCACCCATCGGCGTATCTCCAACATTCGCACCCATTGCACGGCTTCGGTCGAAGCGTCCTGCGCGGCGATGTGGCGGGCCTATCGCGATCAACCCAAAACCGTGGTCGACAGTCTGATCACGCCCGATCATATCGCCAACGTCTCAAAGCGCGTGGCCGCGAAACTTACAGGCGCGCGCGATGGCTAGCCGGGCCTCGTTTGCATATGCTCAAACCCGCATGCAGGCGCATCACGGGCGGCGCCCCACGAAATCTACGTGGCAGTACCTCAATTCCAGCAAAAGTCTCGGACATTATCTCGATAGTGCGCGCCAAACCGGATTGAAGCGCTGGGTATCGCATTTGACGGCCACTTCAAGTGTGCACGCCATCGAGGATTCGTTGCGGCGCGAGTGGCGGTCCTATGTGGCCGTTATCTCGGCGTGGATCCCCCGCGAATGGCGTCCCGCCTTGCAGTGGACGGGTGGGTTGGTCGACGTGCCCATGACCGCGCATCTGGCCCGCGGTCTGGCGGTTCCGGATTGGGCCGGGGCCGAACGGCCGAAAACCGTCTTGGCACAAAAAGACGATGCCGAGTGGCTCGCGCAGCCCGCCCCCATGGCGGTTTGGCTTGAGCAGTTCCACACGTTGTTGCCCGGCAACGCGGCCACGCGCGCCGACGGCGCGGCGTTGGAAAACGTAATCGCCATCTTGCAGCGCGATCATGGTGCGGACAAACCGGCCAACACGCTTGAGGGGGTCGAGATTCGCTATCAATTGATTTCACGCATGGAGCAGCTGTTTCGCCGCCACGCGCAGCAGCCCGCCGCCGTGTTCGCGTTTTTGGCGATGGTGGCGATGGATTTGGAGCATTTGCGTGCCCACCTCGTTCATCGGTCCTTGTTCCCCGAAACGCTCGACAATCGCTAGGGACGCATATGTTTCATCCGCGAAGCGCAAATTGGTTCGACATCATGGTGCCGCAAAGCGCGCTGGCCTCGACGCTTGAGGGTTTGGCGCACATGAATGCCATTGAGCTGGAGATGGATGCCGACTCGCCCTACGAAGCCGTCGATCTGTCCGATTTGCGGGCGGGTTTGGATGCGTACGGCGAACTGGCGCGGCGCTACCGGGTTTTTTGGCCGGCCCCGGAGCGCGGTTCGCCGTTGCCATCCTACGCTCTGTCCGAGGTTTTGGCCGACAGTGTGAAGCGGTTTCAAAAATGGGCGGCCGAGGCAGTGCCGCATATCGGCGCACTGGAATGCGCGGTGCGCCAGCAAGCCAACTTGCGCCATTTGAGCGAGTTGGCCGCCGCCGCCGGTGCAGAGTTCCCACGCCGCTTGCTGTCGGGAAAACGCAGCAAACTGTTCGACATCGCGGTTTATCTTCTGGAAGACGGCAATCTGCCGCAACGGCACTTGGCGGATGTGTATGCGCGTACCTTCGAAACCCCGATGGGCGTTTATTTTCTCGCCATCGGACCTCACCCCGCGATTGCCGCTGTGACGGTCGAATTGGGTGCGTCCAAGGCACGCAAAATTGACGTGCGCGAAATTCTCGACGCCATCGCCAGCAATGAGATGAAAGATCTGTCGCATAACCTGGATAAGGACTTGTTCGGCACCATCTCAGCGTACATCGCGGCTCAACACGTGCGTGAGCGTCATGCGCAAAAGGCCCTCGCCAAATTGTCCGCAGACTATCGATTGGCGCAAGCGCGCGCCAACATCGAACGGTTGCGGTGGTTGGTCGATCATGTCGGCACGACGGTCTATACCGCCTACTTTGTCCGCATCACAGGGTGGACGGCCCTGAGCCAGCAAGCCCTGGAGCGAACCTTGAACGACTTGCGGACGGATGACGTGCGAACAAGCTACGCGGTGACCGTCGGCCCCCCGCCGGACGGCCTCACGCCACCGTTGTTGTTGGACAATCCTGCGTGGGTGCGCCCATTTGAAACCTTCGTGCGCCTTTTGGGCATGCCCGACCGGGGTGAAGCCGACCCCAGCCCCTTGGTCGCCGTCATCGCACCGTTGCTGTTTGGATTTATGTTTGGCGACGTTGGGCAGGGTTTGGTGTTGCTGTTGGCTGGCTTGGCGTTGCGCCGCAGATGGCCGACGGCGGCGATCTTGGTGCCGGGCGGACTGTTCGCCATGATCTTCGGCTTCGCCTTCGGGACGATTTTCGCGCGTGAAGACGTCATCGGCGCGATGTGGCTGCATCCGTTGGTGCACCCGATTCCGGTATTGAGCGTCGCGATCGGCGCGGGTGTGGCGATCTTGCTGACCGGCATGATGCTCAACAGCGCCGGTGCGCACTGGCAAGGGCGGGGGCGGAATTGGTGGGCGACACAAGCGGGGCTGGTGGTCGCTTATGGCGGCGTGCTGATGAGCTTCGCGACGGTTTGGGGGCAGGTTGTGATCGGCGTGGGCGCGGTGTGGTTCTTGTTGGGCACGGTGCTGTCCGGCGGCGCCTCGAACGTGTCTGGCGCCGGTGTGCGATTCGGCAAAGCCGTCGGCGAATTGATCGAGCAGCTTTTCCAACTGCTCATCAACACCTTGTCGTTCGTGCGCGTGGGCGCGTTCGCCATCGCCCATGCGGGCTTGTCGTCGGCGGTGATGGTGTTGGCGGATATCGCGGGCGGGACGGTGGGCTTTTGGTCGGTTATGATCGTCGGTAACGTGTTCATCATCGCCCTCGAAGGATTGGTCGCGGGTATCCAGACCACTCGTTTGATGCTGTTTGAATTTTTTATTCGTTTTTTGCGCGCCGAGGGGCGTCCCATGCGCATACTGCAAACACCGGCCGCTTGGTCTTTGAAACTTGAAGGAAAAACGACATGAGCGTCGACAGAATCATTCTCTTTGCCTCGCTAACCTTCGGCATTTTTGTCATCGTGCCGTTGAGCTTGGTTCTTTTCACGCCGGAAGTGTTCGCCGCGCAAGACACGGCGACCCTGATGACCAGCGATCCTGCGGTGCGCCAATGGGCATTTGTCGCGGCGGCCATTTCGGCTGGGCTGGGCACCTTGGGTGCGGGTTACGCCGTCGGAATCGTCGGCAGCGCGGCCGTCGGCGCACTGACGGAAAAGCCGGAACTTTTGGGCCGCTTGCTGATTTTCGTCGGCTTGGCCGAAGGTATCGCGATCTACGGCTTGATCGTCGCCATTTTGATTCTCAATCAGGCGGGTTGAGATGAGCCGGGTGGCGTTCATCGGCGACGAAATCAGCGCCGCAGGCTATCGCTTGGCGGGCGCTGAAATCTTTTGCCCTGGTCCGGGGCAAACCCACCAGACCTTTGCCAAGGTGTCGGCGAGCGCAGATGTGATCATGATTACCGCCGAGGCCGCAGGGAGCATTCCCGCTGCCGTGATGGCCGAAGCGCAAGCCGCTTCAACGCCGTTGGTGATGATCGTCGAAGATATTCGCGCCCGGATGTCGCCGCCCGATTTGGAAAAACAGATGCACGCAATTTTGGGATTGGATGCATGAGCGATAACCAGTCCCAAGCGGACGAGAAAGTTGAAGCCATGCTCGACATGGTCAAACGTAACCGCGAAGAACAGTGCCGGATCATCGATGCGGAAGCCGAACAGCAGGCGCGCGACATCATTGCCCGTGCCCACAAGGACGCCCGCGCCAAAGTCCATGAGGTCATTGTCGAAGAACGCCGCAACGGCCTGCGGGCGATCGATAAACAGCGCGCCAAAATAGAAACGGCGAAACGCCAAAACCTGCAAGATCAGGAAAATGCGTTTCTGGAAAAGGTATGGCAGCAGTTGGAACGAGAACTGATCGCGCGCTGGCAAGATGCCACCGCCCGCCAAGCCTGGATCGACGGGGCGGTCGATCAGGCGGTGGCGCATCTGCATCCCGGCGCATGGCGCATCGAATACCCGACGAATGGATCGCTTGATGAGCTCAAACCTTGTATCGAAAGGATCAAAGCGTTCAGTGGCGCCGAGCCCAAACTCATCGCCGTGACGAATTTCGACACGGGCGTATGCATCGAAGCAAACGGCGTGCGGGTCGACGCCACCCTTGCAGGTGTGCTGGCGGACGAAAAGGAAATTGCGGCACTGCTTCTGGCGGAACTGTTTGCGGATGCGGAGGCCACGACATGAGTCAAGCGCGCATTCATTGGATCGGCGGGCCGGTGCTTCGCGCCACGGTCGAAGGCGATTTTCACGTCCACGAAGCCTTGCGTGTGGGACCGCAGAAGACGTTGGGTGAGGTCATCCGTGTGTCGGAACGCGAAATCGTTGCCCAGGTCTACGAAGACACCACCGGGTTGCGTCCGGGCGATGTGGTCGAAGGCACCGGCGCGCCGTTGTCGGTGGCGTTGGGGCCGGGCATTTTGGGTTCGATCTTCGACGGTTTGTTGCGTCCGCTCGATGGCGCGGGTGCTAAAAACTTCGTGCGTCCCGGCGGTTTCGGTCGTGATCGGCAAAGTTATCCGTTCACCCCGCACGTCAAGGTCGGCGAACGGGTTGCGCCGGGCCAAGTGTTCGGCGAAGCCCAAGAGCGCAATCGCGTCGAAAGGTGCATGGTGCCCCACGACGTCGAAGGGGAAATCGTCACCATTGTGAGTGCGGGCGAATACGCCGACGATGAGGCGCTAGCGATGGTGAAACGCGACGACGGGACCGAGGCGGACCTCACCATGGTTCAGTATTGGCCGGTGCGCCGGGCGCGCCCGGTGGCGCGGCGCGAAATGCTCGGCCAACCGTTGATCACCGGCCAACGGGTCATCGACATGCTGTTCCCCGTCGCGTTGGGCGGCCGCGCCATGTTGCCGGGCGGTTTCGGCACCGGAAAGACGGTGTTGCAGGAAACCCTCGCCAAGTGGTCGGACGCGGACGTCATCATCTATGTCGGTTGCGGTGAACGCGGCAACGAAATGGCCGAAGTCCTGCACGAATTCGCCAAGCTGGAAGACCCCCGCACCGGCCGCGCTTTGATGGAGCGCACGGCGATCATCGCCAACACCTCGAACATGCCTGTGGCGGCGCGCGAAGCCAGCATCTACACCGGCATCACGGTGGCGGAATATTTCCGCGACCAAGGCCTCAACGTCGCGTTGATGGCCGATTCCACCAGTCGTTGGGCGGAAGCCTTGCGCGAAGTATCTGGCCGCTTGGGCGAGTTGCCGGGCGAAGGCGGCTATCCGGCGTACATCAGTTCGCGCTTGGCCGAATTTTACGAGCGCGCCGGACGGGTCAAAACGCTTGACGGCGACGATGCCTCGCTGACCGTGGTCGGCACGGTCAGTCCGCCGGCGGGCGATTTTTCCGAACCCGTCACCACCCATTCGAAACGTTATGTGCGTTGCTTTTGGGGCTTGGACCGCATCCGCGCCCAGGCGCGCTTTTATCCGGCCATCGATCCGTTGCAGTCCTATTCCGAAGACGCGCCGCGATTGGCGGAATGGTGGCGCACCAAAGGCGGCAATCCCGATTGGCAACAGAGCCGTCAAAAAATACTCACCCTTCTCGATGAGGAAGCTCGTATCGAGCGTCTGGCACGCATTGTCGGCAAGGATGCTTTGCCCGCCGAACAACAAATCGTCTTGCTCTATGCCGAAATGATCAACGAAGGTCTGTTGCGCCAGTTGGCGACGTCGCCGGTCGATCGCTATTGTTCGCCGACGCGCCAAACCCACATGATCCGCTTGATCATGCACTTTATCGAACGGGCCGAGCAGGCCATGCTCGATGGCGTGACGCCGCAGGTCATCTCGAACCTAGCAACCCGGCGTCTGCTGCAGCGCATGGGCGAGGAGCTCGGTGAGGACCGCCTAGACGATTACAAAGACCTGTGGCGCGCCATCGACGAAGATTTCGCCGCGCTTTCCAGCCCCCACAACGGTGGCGCCAAGGAGGTGCACGATGCGCATTGATCTGACCGCGACGGGATCGGGCACCGCCATCGAAGGCCCGCTGATGTTCTTGAAGCGCAACGTCAACGTCGGCCTCAACGAAGCGGTCGAAGTGGTTGGCGCTGACGGCAAGGCGCGCTTGGGCCGCGTCGCGGTGCTGGGCGAAGACAGCATCGGCATCGAGGTTTTGGAATCCACCACCGGCTTAGGCCTGGCCGACACGCGGGTGCGGTTTTTGGCTGAACCGTTGACCATGTCTTTGGGGCCGGGCCTTTTGGGCCGCGTGTTCGACGGCGTTGGGCGGCCCATGGATGGCGGCCCGCCGGTCGCCGCGACCCGACGCGTGCGCATCGATGGCGGTTCGATCAACCCGGCGTTTCGCGAAACCCCGGTGGATTTCATCGAAACCGGCATTTCCACTATTGATCTGATGAACAGTCTGGTGCGCGGACAAAAGCTGCCGCTGTTTTCCGGCGGCGGCATGCCCCATGACCAGATCGCCATCGAAATCGCGCGCCGCGCACGGTTGCGCGGCGGCGACGCGGGCGACTTCGCGATCGTGTTCGTCGGTATCGGCATTCCACAAGACACTGCCGAACAGTTCCGTTCCGCCATGGAAGACAGTGGCGCATTGGAACACACGGTGATTTTTCTCAACATCGCCGGCATGCCCAGCCCGCAACGTTTGCTGACGCCGCGCTACGCCTTGACGGCGGCGGAACATTTGGCCTTCGTCGAAGGGCGCCATGTCTTGGTCATCATGACCGACATGACCAACTACTGCGAAGCCCTGCGCGAAGTGTCGTCGAGCCACGGCGAAATCCCCAGCCGCAAGGGCTATCCGGGGTATATGTATTCCGATCTCGCGACCATTTTTGAGCGCGCGGGCGCGGTGCGCGGGTTGCCGGGAACGGTAACCCAGTTGCCCATTTTGACCATGCCCGGCGACGACATCGGTCATCCCATCCCCGACTTGACCGGCTACATCACCGAAGGGCAAATCGTGCTGGATCGCGAGCTGTTTCACAAAGGCGTCAACCCGCCGGTGAACGTGCTGCCGAGTTTGTCGCGGGTCATGGATGCGGGTATCGGCGAAGGTTTCACCACCGCCGATCATCCGGCGCTGTCCAACCAGTTGTTCGCCGCTTATGCGCGGGCCACCCGGGTGCGGGTGTTGGCCAGCGTGGTCGGGCGCAACAGCTTGTCGAGCGTCGATCAGAACTATCTGGAATTCGGCGATCGTTTTGAGCGCGATCTGGTGCATCAGTCCGAACCGCGTTCGTTGGAAGAAAGCATGGCGATCGGCTGGAAGCTGCTGAGCATCTTGCCCAGCGTCGAGTTGACCCGTATCAGTGACGAGCAGATCGCCCGCCACATCAAAGGAGGCGGCGATGCGCCTTCAGGGTCGTGAGGTCTCACCCACCCGCGCCAGCCAACTGGCGTTGCGCGACGAGCAGAAACTGATCCGCGAGGGTTATGAGTTTCTCGACGAAAAACGCATGTTGTTGGCGCAAGAACTTCTGCGTCAGTTGCAAGCGTTCAGCGCCTTGAATGCACGCCGCAAAGATGTTCATAAGTCCGCTCGCGACGCCCTGGTCGCGGCCTTGATGCGTCACGGTTTGGAAGAACTGTCGCTGTATCCGCCGCCTGTTGACGATGAGCTGGCCGCAGATATCGCTTCGCGGAAGTTCATCGGTTTTTCACTACTCGAGGCAAAGTTGATTTTTGAGTCCTCGGCTCTTAATCAAAGCCCCGCCCAAGCGGCGTTTCCCAGTGTCGAAGCCGACCTGTGCGCCGAAGCGTTCCGCGCGTTGATGGTGATCGATGTCGAACGCGCGGCAATCAGCGCCAATCTGCACCGCTTGGCCCAAGAATACGTCGCCACCGAACGCCGTGCTCGGGCGTTGGAAAACGTCTTGTTGCCGGAAATCGCGGTGGCGGTTAAACAGATCGGCGAAAACCTCGAAGCCAGCGAGCAGGAAGAGGCGCTTCAGGTGCGCCACGCGAAATTCACCCACGCAACCTAAAGCCCGTGAAAACACCATGAACGCCGAAAAAGAATCCATCACCCCCGCGGGCTTCGCCAAGCTGCAGGCCGAACTGACTCAGTTGTGGGAAGGCGAGCGACCGGAAGTGGTGCGCACCGTACACTGGGCGGCGAGCAACGGTGACCGCTCGGAAAACGGCGATTACATTTACGGCAAAAAGCGTCTGCGCCAAATCGATGGACGGGTACGCTATTTGCGCAAACGTCTGGAAAGCCTGAAGGTCGTCGATCCGTGCTTTCAGGTCGAACGCGACCGTGTGCACTTTGGCGCGACGGTGCGCTACGAGCGTGAAAACGGTGCGGAGCAGACCGTCACCATTATCGGCAGCGATGAAACCGAACCCAGTGCCGGGCGCATCAGCGTGGACTCGCCCATCGGCCGCGCGCTGATGGGCAAACGCGTGGGCGATCTGGTCAATGTCATCACCCCAGGCGGCGAGGACGAGCTCGAGGTGTTGAGCATCGCCTATCCCGAACGCCCTTAATTTTTCGCATCTGCACACGTTTTGTGCAGAAATTGTGATGGTGAGACCGTCAATTCGGGCCGGTATCGCGGAAATCCACAGATAACGCAAGTGGCACTCATCTTGCAGTTTACCTCGCGACGTTGATGCGAAGTCGGGGCGAATGAGAAGTTTGGGTGAATGACGGGCGATCTCAAGATATTGGTGATCGATGAAGATCCGGTGCGCGCGGCGATCTTGAAAGAGGGATTGAGCGACGGCGGCCATCTGTGCGTGGAGTGGATCGCCGACACCTCAAACTTGTATGCGCGTATATCGGCGTTGGATCCGGACGTAGTGCTGATCGATCTTGAAAACCCCAACCGCGACGTGTTGGAGCAAATGTTTCAGGTCAGCCGCGAGGTCAAACGGCCCATCGCCATGTTCGTCGATCAATCCGATAGCGCCATGATCACCGCCTCGGTCGACGCGGGCGTTAGTGCCTACATCGTCGATGGGCTGCGCAAGGACCGCATCAAGCCGATATTGGATATGACCATCAGCCGCTTCAATGCGTTTTCCAGATTGCAGCGCGAACTCGACGACACGAAAACCCAATTGGAAGAGCGCAAGATCATCGACCGCGCCAAGGGCATCTTGATGCGCCAAAAAAGCATAGGTGAGGATGAGGCCTATGCGCTATTGCGCCGCAACGCCATGAACCAGAAGAAAAAAATCGCAGAGATCGCCGCCAGCGTGGTGACCGCCGCCGATTTATTGAGTTGAGGGCCGAAACCATGAGCACCACGCAAAATCTTGTTCCGGTACGCGCTGGGTTCATTCCCCTGGTCGATTGCGCTGTGTTGGTTGTTGCACGCGAACAGGGCTTTGCGGCACAACACGGCCTTGACCTGCAGTTGTTCAAAGAGGTGTCGTGGGCCAATATTCGTGATCGTGTCAATGTCGGCCAATTCGATGTGGCGCATATGCTGGCGGGCATGCCCATCGCCGCGAGCCTGGGCGTCGGCCATATCAAAGTTGCAACCATCGCCCCCATGGCCTTGAGCGTAGGCGGCAACGCCATCACGGTGAGCCACGGCCTATTTGATGAACTGAACGCCACCGGTCTGGATCTGAGCGAGCCCCTGAGCGCGGCCAAAGCATTACGCCAAGTGGTCGATCGGCGGCGCGGTGAAAACCGAGAGCCCTTGTCGTTCGGCCAAGTGTTTCCGTTTTCGTGCCACAATTACCAACTGCGCTATTGGATGGCGGCTGCGGGCATCGACCCCGAACGCGACGTGCGATTGGTTGTTATCCCCCCGCCGTACATGGTCAAAAGCCTGGAGGCGGGTCAAGTGGATGGCTTTTGCGTCGGCGAGCCCTGGAACACCCTGGCCGCAGAGCAAGGCGTCGGCGTGATCCTAACCCACACGGCAGCCTTCTGGCCGTTCGGCCCGGAGAAGGTTTTGGGCCTTCAGCAAAACTGGGCGGAGCAGAACTCCGAGCCCCTTACGGCGTTGCTCCAAGCGCTGGATCAAGCAGGGCAATGGGCGGACGACCCCACTCATCGTCTTGAACTGGCGACGCTTTTGGCGCGGCCGGAATATCTGGATGTGCCGCAAAGCGTGGTGCTGACGGCGTTGAACGGCGACCTGAGTTTTCACGACAACGGCGCGGCGCGCGCGGACTGCGAACATGCACTGTGGCTCTATGCGCAAATGGTGCGCTGGGGTCAGACGCCGTTGTCGCGCGATGCGGAGCAAGCGGTATGCCGCACCTACCGCCCGGACCTGCTGGCCGAAGCATTGGGCATCGCAGCGGGCGAACAATCCGAACGCGACACCGTGTTTTTGGACGGAGTGCCCTTCGATGCCACGAACGTGCCAGGCTATATCGCCGCTTTGAAGGTCAAGTCATGACCAAAAAATGTACAGTGTTCATTAAATAAGCATAATATGCACAAATTATGGGCAATGGTGGTGCGCCGTAGGTCTGTCTCGGAGCCACAAAATCCAAGATTTATCGATATATCAAATGGTTAAAATGCCAGCCGTTAATTGGCACGCATCTTGTAGTAACTGTTTCGTACCCCGGCGCTGATGTCGGGACCCAATTTACATTCCACCCAACGCCGGGTGAACGCTGCAACGTCGCAGATCCCAGGACCGAACGGTTCCGGAATCTTTGCGGCGTTTTTTTATTGTTTTACGCAAGCCACATGTGGCGAGAAGGAGAAGTCCAAATGAGCAAACCTCGAATGCCCAAGCATTCCTTCGAAGATGTGTCGCAGAAGTCCATAGTTCGTCAAGCGGCCCTGGGCCTGGGCACGTTGGCCTTGGGGTTGGGCTTGTTTGCCTTTCCGTTGCACGCCGAGCCGTTGGAGGTTGAGAAAGAAGAGCTGAAGTTCGGCTTCATCAAACTCACCGACATGGCGCCGCTGGCGGTTGCGTATGAGCAGGGTTTCTTCGAAGACGAAGGTCTTTACGTGACGCTGGAACCGCAAGCCAACTGGAAGGTGTTGCTCGATCGCGTGATCACCGGAGAGTTGGACGGCGCGCACATGCTGGCCGGACAGCCGTTGGGCGCGACCATCGGCTTCGGCACCCAGGCGCATATCATCACGGCGTTTTCGATGGATTTGAACGGCAACGCCATCACCGTGTCCAACGACATCTGGGATCAAATGAAACCGCACGTGCCCAAAGGCGCGGACGGCAAGCCCCAGCACCCGATCAAGGCCGATGCGCTCAAGCCCGTGGTCGATCAATTCCGCACCGAAGGCAAGCCTTTCAAGATGGGCATGGTGTTCCCGGTGTCGACCCACAACTACGAACTGCGCTACTGGCTGGCGGCCGGCGGCATTCATCCGGGATATTATTCCAAGACCGACACCACCGGCCAAATCGGTGCGGACGCGTTGCTGTCCGTGACCCCGCCGCCGCAGATGCCGGCAACCATGGAAGCGGGCACCATCTATGGCTATTGCGTCGGCGAGCCATGGAACCAACAGGCGGTGTTCAAGGGCATCGGCGTTCCTGTCGTGACCGATTACGAAATTTGGAAGAACAACCCCGAAAAGGTCTTCGGTGTCAGCAACGAATGGGCTGAAAAGAACCCCAAGACCCATCTCGCGGTGGTCAAGGCTTTGATCCGCGCCGCGCAGTGGTTGGATGAAAATGACAACGCCAATCGTCAAGCTGCGGTCGAAATTCTCGCCCGTTCGCAGTATGTCGGCGCGGATGCGAACGTGATTGCGAATTCCATGACCGGCACTTTCGAGTATGAAAAAGGCGACAAACGCGATGTGCCCGACTTCAACGTGTTCTTCCGCCACTATGCGACCTATCCGTACTATTCCGACGCCATTTGGTATCTGAGCCAAATGCGCCGCTGGGGTCAGATCACCGAACAGAAATCCGACGAATGGTACAAAGAAACCGCGGCCAAGGTTTACCGCCCGGACATCTATCTGCAAGCGGCGAAGATGTTGGTCGATGAAGGCAAGGTCAAAAAGGAAGACTTCCCTTGGGACAGTGACGGCTACCGCGCGCCGCAGACGCACTTCATCGACAACCTGATGTACGACGGCACCAAACCCAACGCATACCTGAGCCAATTCCCGATCGGCCTGAAAGGCGCCGAGGTGGTAGTCGGCAACGAAGTGCTGGCTTCCAAGTAAGGACATAGGTGGGGAGGGGCCTGCATCTCCTCCCCACCGCCAAGCACGCATAATCGAGGAACAGTGACATGAACACCGCAACGACCGCGAACGATGCCAACGCCGAAGAGGCTCTCAAAGCTGCTGCAAAAGCGAAGCGACTGGAACGACTGCACACGCGCATCAACAAGGCGTCGAAATATCTGAACGTCGCCGGATTGGGCTGGGTCACGCCGATTTTGAAAATGGCTGCCGGCGAAGACGCCAAGACCCAAGGTAAAGAGTTGTGGCGCTTGCTGGGGGTTCCTGTCACGGCGATCATGCTGTTCTTGGCCATGTGGGCGCAGACCGCGCCGATGGTCAAAACGTCGCTGGGGGCTATTCCCGGCCCGGTTCAGGTTTGGGAACAGACCGTCAATCTTTACGCCGATCACGTGCGCGAGCGGGAAAAAGAAGCCGCGTTTTATGATCGTCAAGACAAGCGCAACGCCGCCAAATTGGACAAAAACCCGAGCGCCGAAATCAAGGTGCGTCAATACACCGGTAAGCCGACCTACATCGACCAAATCTTTACCAGCCTGAAAACCGTGTTCATGGGCTTTATGATCGGTTCCTTGATCGCGGTGCCGCTGGGTGTGTTCTGTGGTTTGTCGCCAACGGTCAACGCCGCGCTCAATCCGCTGATCCAGGTGTTCAAGCCGGTCTCGCCGTTGGCATGGTTGCCGCTGGTGACCATGGTGGTGAGCGCGGTTTACGTCAGCGACAACCCGATGTTCGACAAAGCCTTCGTCACGTCGGCTATCACGGTGACGCTGTGCTCGTTGTGGCCGACGCTGATCAACACCGCCGTCGGCGTGGCGTCCATCGACAAGGATTTGATGAACGTGGGCCGCGTGTTGCGCTTGAAATGGGACACCACGCTGACCAAGTTGGTGTTGCCGAGTTCGCTTCCCTACATCTTCACCGGTTTGCGTCTGTCTCTGGGCGTGGGTTGGATGGTTTTGATCGCCGCAGAAATGCTGGCGCAGAACCCCGGCCTCGGTAAATTCGTGTGGGACGAGTTTCAAAACGGATCGTCTCAGTCGTTGGCTAAGATCATGGTCGCAGTGTTCACCATCGGCATCATCGGTTTCGCATTGGACCGCATCATGTCCGCAATGCAGGCGATGTTCACCCACGGCGAAGTGCGCTGAGCGGGAACGGAAAGGAAAACGATCATGGCACCGGTCCTGGAACTCAAAAACGTCACCAAAAGCTTCGGTCAGGGTAAAGACAAAACCGCCGTGCTCGGGGGCATCGACCTCGCCATTGAAGAAGGCGAATTCGTCGCCATTGTCGGTTTTTCCGGCTCGGGCAAAACCACGCTGATCAATTTGATCGCGGGCCTGGAAAAGGCCGACCAAGGCAAGGTTCTGTTGAAGGGCCAACCGATCACCGGACCCGGACCCGATCGCGGTTTGGTGTTTCAAAGCTATTCGCTGTTTCCGTGGCTGACGGTGTTGGACAACATCAAGCTGGCGGTGGAAAGCGTCTTCACCGATCTGAGTAAGTCAGAACGCGCAGCCAAGGCGCAGCATTACATCGACATGGTCGGCCTTAGTCATGCCGTCGACCGCCGCCCGGCGGAACTTTCGGGCGGCATGCGCCAACGCGTTTCGGTGGCGCGCGCCCTGGCGATGAACCCCGACATCTTGCTGCTCGACGAACCGCTGTCGGCGCTGGATGCGCTGACCCGCGCCAAGCTGCAAGACGAGATCGAACAGATTTGGTCGCAAGACAAAAAGACCGTGATCCTCATCACCAACGACGTCGATGAAGCGCTGTTGTTGGCCGATCGCATCATTCCCCTCAATCCGGGGCCGGACGCCACCTTGGGGCCGGCCTTCAAGGTCGATCTGGCGCGTCCGCGCGAACGCACGGCGATGAATTCCGACGCGACGTTCAAGAAATTACGCGCGGACATCACCAAGTACCTGATGGACGTCGGCGCGGCCGCCCAAGCGGCCAGCGGCGACGAAGGCGAACTGCCCAACGTCACCCCGGTGTTCCCGGATGCGAAACGCCCGCCGAAAGCGTTTCGCGAGGCGATGAAGAGCCACCACGAAGACCGCTATCTCGAATTCTTCAATCTCAAGAAAGTTTATCCGACGCCCAAAGGGCCGCTGACGGTGGTGGACGGTTTCGAGACCATCTTGAAGAAGGGCGAGTTCATTTCCCTGATCGGCCATTCCGGTTGCGGCAAGTCGACGGTGCTGTCGATGGCGGCGGGACTGAATTCCATCTCCGACGGCGGTATCGTTCTGGACGGTCACGAAGTCACCGGCGCCAATCCCGAACGCGCGGTGGTGTTTCAGGCCCCCAATCTCTACACCTGGCTGACGGCTAAGGAAAACGTGATGCTGGGCGTGGAACGCGTGTTCCCCCACGCCACCCCCGGCGAGCGCAGCGACATCGTTGAATATTATTTGTCGCGTGTCGGTCTCAAAGACGCCATGCACAAACCCACCGCCGACATGTCCAACGGCATGAAGCAACGCGTCGGCATCGCGCGCGCCTTTGCGCTGTCGCCGAAACTGCTGCTGCTGGACGAACCGTTCGGCATGCTCGACAGCCTGACGCGTTGGGAACTGCAAGAAGTTTTGATGGAAGTCTGGGATCGCACCAAGGTCACCACGGTGTGCGTCACCCACGACGTGGATGAAGCCATCTTGCTGGCGGACCGGGTGGTGATGATGACCAACGGCCCGCATGCGCGCATCGGCAAGATCATGGATGTCGACCTGCCACGTCCACGCACCCGCAAAGCGCTGCTGGAACACCCCAAGTATTACGAACTGCGTGAGCAACTGCTCGGTTTCTTGGAAGAGTACGAGCACGGCCACAAAGGTAAATCGGAACTGAAATCCGAAGACAGCGAGACGGAAACGAAAGCCGTCGCCTAAACCCTCGAAGATAAAAACGGAGACCGAACATGACACCCGAACAAAAGCAACTGGTTCAATCTTCTTTCGCCAAAGTCGCACCCATCGCGCCGCAAGCCGCCGAACTGTTCTACGGCCGCTTGTTCGAGCTCGATCCGTCACTGAAGGCTTTGTTCAAGGGCGATATGACGACCCAAGGTCAAAAGCTGATGTCCACATTGGGTGTCGCGGTCGGCAGCCTCAACAACCTCGATGCGTTGCTGCCCGTGCTGCAGAACCTTGGTCGCGGCCATGTGGGCTATGGCGTGAAGGACAGTCATTACGACACGGTCGGCGCGGCGCTGCTGTGGACCTTGGAACAAGGCCTGGGCGACGGATTTACGCCGGACGTCAAGGATGCCTGGGTCGAGGTTTACACCCTTGTCTCCACCGTCATGAAAGAAGCCGCCGCAGAGGTCAAGGCCGCCTGATCAAACCGGCTGTCATCGCGAGCTCGTGAGGAGAATACGAAACATGAAACAGAAACTGATCGTCATCGGTAACGGCATGGCCGGTATGCGCACGGTGGAGGAAATCCTCAGCCGCGACGCCGACATGTACGACATCACCGTGTTCGGCGCGGAGCCTCGCGAGAATTACAACCGCATCATGCTGTCGCCGGTGCTCAGCGGCGAAAAGTCGTTCGAAGATATCATCATCAACTCACGTGAATGGTATGTCGAAAACGACATCACGCTGTTCGCCGGCGATGCGGTGACCGCCATCGATGCGGGTGCCAAGACGGTTTCGTCGTCTCGCGGTCAGACGATGGCTTACGATAAGTTGCTTCTGGCCACGGGCTCGGAACCGTTCATCATTCCCGTGCCGGGCGTGGACTTCGACGGCGTGGTGACGTTCCGCGATCTCGACGACGTCAACCGCATGCTCGACGCCGCCAAGTCCGGCGGACGGGCAGTGGTGATCGGCGGCGGCTTGCTGGGTCTGGAAGCCGCAGTGGGGCTCAAGGCCAACGGCATGGACGTCACCGTTGTGCATTTGATGAACACTTTGATGGAACGCCAGTTGGACGAAGCTGCGGGTTATCTGTTGGCGTCCGAACTGGAAGGGCGCGGATTGACGGTATGCACCGGGGCCAACACCAAAGCCATTTTGGGCGATGGCAAAGTCACGGGCTTGCAGTTGGACGATGGCCGCGTGATCGACGCCGATTTGGTGGTCATGGCGGTCGGTATCAAGCCCAACGTGGCGCTGGCCAAGGACGCCGGGCTCGAAATCGGGCGCGGGGTGATGGTCAACGACCAGATGCAGACCTCAAACCCTGACATCTTCGCCGTCGGCGAATGCGTCGAGCACTGCGGCGCGACCTACGGCCTCGTTGCGCCGCTTTACGAAATGGGCAAGGTCTTGGCCGCACACCTGACCGGCGGCGGTGATGTTGCCTATCAAGGTTCCGTCACCTCGACCAAGTTGAAGGTCACCGGCGTCGATGTGTTCTCGGCGGGCGACTTTTCCGGCGGTGACGGCGCGGAAGACATCGTGTTCCGCGATGCTGCGCGTGGGGTCTACAAACGCATCGTCATTCGCGACGACAAGATCGAAGGGGCGGTTCTGTACGGCGACGCCAAAGATGGCGCGTGGTACTTCCAATTGATGAAGGATGGCGCGGACATTTCCGATTTGCGCGACACCATCGTGTTCGGCCAAGCCTACGCGGGGAGCGCGGGGGGAGGTGCCTGGGCGGACCCTAACGCCGCCGTTGCCGCATTAGCAGACGATGCTGAAATCTGTGGCTGCAACGGCGTGTGCAAGGGCGACATCGTCACCGCGATCACCGAAAACGGCCTGACCAGCTTGGAAGAGGTCAAGGCGCACACCAAGGCTTCTGCTTCGTGCGGTGGCTGTTCCGGGTTGGTGGAACAGTTGTTGGCGGTGACGCTGGGCGACAGCTACCAGGTGCAAACCGTCAAGCCGATGTGCGGCTGCACCACCCATAGCCACGACGACGTGCGCCGCCTGATCGTCGCCAAGGGGATGAAATCGATCCCCGAAGTGATGCAGGAATTGGAATGGTCGACACCCGATGGCTGTTCGAGCTGCCGTCCGGCGCTGAACTATTACCTGCTGTGCGCATGGCCGACGGAATATAGCGATGACAACCAGTCGCGGTTCATCAATGAACGCGTTCACGCCAACATTCAAAAAGACGGCACGTTCTCTGTGGTGCCGCGCATGTGGGGCGGCATGACTTCGGCCAACGAACTGCGCGCCATTGCCGATGTGGTCGACAAGTTCAACATTCCCGCCGTCAAAGTGACCGGTGGCCAGCGCTTGGATTTGTTCGGGGTGCAGAAGAAAGACCTGCCCGCGGTGTGGGCCGATCTGAACGCCGCGGGCATGGTTTCGGGTCACGCCTACGGCAAGTCGTTGCGCACAGTGAAGACCTGCGCGGGCGAACAGTGGTGTCGTTTTGGCACCCAGGATTCCATCGACTTGGGCATTCAGTTGGAAAAAATGACCTGGGGCTCGTGGACGCCGCACAAGTTCAAGATGGCGGTGTCCGGCTGCCCACGCAATTGCGCCGAAGCCACCATCAAGGATTTCGGCGTGGTCGCGGTCGACAGCGGTTTCGAGCTGCACGTTGGCGGCAACGGCGGTATCGAAGTGCGTGTCACCGATTATCTGTGCACCGTGGAAAGCGAAGCGGAAGTGCTGGAATACGCCGGTGCTTACATGCAGCTCTACCGTGAAGAGGCGCGCTATCTGGAACGCACCGCGCCGTGGGTCGAACGGGTCGGCCTGGAACACATCAAAACCCAAATCGTCGAAAACGCTGAGGGACGCAAAGCGCTATACGCCCGGTTCTTGGCATCGCAAGAGGCGCTGCAAGAAGACCCCTGGGCGGAGCGCGCCAAAGGATCAAAAGACGCCCACGAATTCACGCCGCTGAAAATCGTGGCCTAACGTGAAGGAAAACCAACTCATGTGGATGGAAATTGGAACCGTCGCCGACATTCCCAAATTGGGTGCGCGTGTGGTGCAAAGCGCCGCTGGCGACATCGCGGTGTTTCGCACCGCCGACGACGAAATCTTCGCATTGTTCGACAGTTGTCCACACAAGGGCGGCGCGCTCAGCCAGGGTATCGTTCACGGCAAGGCGGTGGCGTGTCCGATGCACAATTGGAACATCGACCTGGTGTCGGGCGAGGTTCAAGGTCCGGACAACGGTTGTTCGCGCACCGTGCCGGTGTCGGTGAACGCCGAAGGGGCGATCCGTTTGCAAATGCCGGATGTGAAGGCTACAGGCACCAATGGCTGACACCGTGCGCACCACTTGTCCCTATTGCGGCGTCGGCTGTGGCGTTCTCGTCACGCCTGCGGGGGATGGGACCTACAGCGTCAAAGGCGACCCAGACCATCCCGCCAACTTTGGAAAGCTATGTTCCAAGGGTTCGGCGTTGGGGGAAACGCTCGACAACGACGGGCGTTTGCTGCACCCGATCGTGGACGGTGCACGCGCCGATTGGGATACGGCGCTGGACCGGGTTGCGCATGAATTCAAGTCGGTCATCGACGAACACGGCCCGGACGCCGTGGCGTTTTACGTCTCCGGCCAATTGATGACCGAAGCCTACTACGTCGCCAACAAGCTGATGAAAGGGTTCATCGGTTCGGCCAACATCGACACCAATTCGCGGCTGTGCATGGCGTCCAGCGTGGTCGGCCACAAACGCGCGTTCGGCTCAGACACGGTGCCGGGCAATTACGAAGATTTGGATCAAGCCGATATGGTGGTGTTGGTGGGCTCCAACCTGGCGTGGTGCCATCCGGTTCTGTATCAGCGGTTGGCCCAAGCCAAAAAGTCGCGCGGCACCCGCGTTGTGGTGATCGATCCGCGCCGCACCGCCACCTGCGACATCGCCGACCAGCACTTGGCGGTGAAGCCCGGAACGGACATTCGGTTGTTCAACGGGCTGCTTTCACACCTTCATGCCCACGGGATGCTCGACGACGATTACGTTTTGCGCCATACCGAAGGCCTGCAAGATGCGCTGCAATCCGCGCGTCACGACGCACCGGACCTCGCCAGCGTGGCGGAGCTGTGTGGATTGAATTCAGCCGATATCGCGAGTTTTTATGCAGCGTTTCGCAATACTGAAAAAGTCGTCACCATTTATAGCCAAGGCGTCAATCAATCGGCGCAAGGCAGCGACAAGGTCAATGCGATCTTGAACTGCCACCTGTTGACCGGGCGTATCGGCAAACCGGGTGCGGGGCCGTTGTCGGTCACCGGCCAACCCAACGCCATGGGCGGTCGCGAGGTCGGCGGATTGGCCAACACCTTGGCCGCGCATATGGATTTCGACGCCGCGTCAATCGATCGCGTCGGGCGGTTTTGGTCCGCGCCGAATATGGCGCAACGTCCTGGGCTCAAAGCCGTGGACATGTTCGAGGCCGTTCACGACGGTCGCATCAAAGCGCTGTGGGTTATGGCCACCAATCCCGCTGTCAGCTTGCCCGACGCCGACCGGGTCCGCGCGGCGTTGGCGGCGTGCCCCTTCGTGGTGGTGTCCGATTGCGTCGCACGCACCGATACCACTGCATTTGCCGATGTCGTGCTGCCTGCCACCACGTGGGGCGAGCGCGACGGCACGGTGACCAATTCCGAACGGCGTATATCCCGTCAACGTCCGTTTCGCATCGCTCCTGGTGAGGCCCGCGAAGACTGGGCAATCGTCTGTGATGTGGCGGCGCGTATGGGCCACGGCAAGGCGTTCGCTTACGACGGTCCGGCTGATATTTTCAGGGAACACGCGGCGCTGTCGGCGTTTGAAAATGACGGTAGCCGCGATTTCGACATCGGCGGATTGCAGGGTTTGGACACGGCGGCTTATGACGATCTGGCCCCGGTTCAGTGGCCGGTTTTGGTTTCAGGGGAGGGCGGCCAGGAGCGCTTGTTCGCGCGGGGTGATTTTTTCACCGCCAACGCGCGGGCACGCTTCCTGGCCGTTCATGCTCAAGCGCCGGTTCAGGCATTGAGCGACGCCTTCCCATTGGTGCTCAACACCGGGCGGGTGCGTGATCAATGGCACACCATGACCCGCACCGGACTCAGCCCGCGCTTGGCGCAGCACCGCGCCGAGCCGTTCGTCGAGATCCATCCAACCGATGCAGCACGCTTCGCGCTTACAGATGGTGGGCTAGCACAGGTGCGAAGCCTCTGGGGCGATGTGCTGGTGCGGGTGCGTGTAGAGGTTGGCCAGCAACTGGGTTCGGTGTTCGCGCCCATTCACTGGAACGACACCAACAGTGCCAACGCTGTCGTCGGTCGACTGGTCAGCCCGGACACCGATCCCTTTTCCGGTCAGCCGGATGCCAAATTCACGCCGGTTGCGATCAATGCATATGCTCCCGCGTGGCATGCCTTGTTGGTGACGCGCACCGCAGTCGATGTCACCGATTGCGCATACTGGACCGCAATCGCTGGTGCGGGCTGCGTCGTCACCGCGATGGCAGGTAATGCCGAAATCGCCGATTGGGAAACCTGGGCGATGGAGCGACTGGGCGGCGAAGATCGTGAATGGCTGAGCTTTTCCGATCCCAAAGGCGGTCGCCACCGTTTCGCCGCGTTGAAGGACGGCCAGCTCGAAGCAGCGATGTTCGTTTCACCCCGCGCCGATTTGCCGAGCCTCGATTGGGTGCAGGGGCAATTCGCCTTGGATGTCCTGGACGACCAAGGCCGTGCCGGTCTGCTGGCCGGACGCGCTCCGGGCGAGACGTTCGATCCGGGACCGATGGTGTGTTCGTGCTTCAGCGTCGGCGTGAATGATCTGCGCCGGGCCATCACCGAGGGCCAAGCGTTGAGCGTCGAAGCAATCGGCGAGTTATTGCAGGCGGGCACCAACTGCGGATCGTGCCGTCCGGAAATTCAGGCTATTTTGGATCGAGAAGCGCCGCAACTTGAGGATCTAGACCCGCATCAAGCCGTTGCGTGATCCAATAAAACGCGCCGTCGCCCGCGCTACGTCCGGTGGCGAGACACGCGCTGAGCAAGTAGCCGCCGGTGGGCGCTTCCCAATCGAGCATTTCGCCCGCGCAAAACACGCCGGGCAGGGCTTTGAGCATATAACCTTCATCCACCGCGTCGAGTTTGACCCCGCCAGCCGTGCTGATGGCTTCTTCCAACGGACGGGTGGCGATCAGCGGAATGGGCAGGGCCTTGATGCCGGCCGCCAAGTGTGCTGTGTCATCGAATGCGTCGGCTGGAAGATATTCGCGCAGCAACGCCGCTTTGACGCCGGAAATGCGCACCGTGCGTTTGAGGTGCGTCGCCATGGATTTCTTGCCGCGCGGTCGGTTGAGCGCTTCGGTCAGTTCCGCCAAGCTGCGGCCGGGTGACAGATCGACGGTGAGTACGGCCTGTCCCTCGCGTTCCAGGGTGTCGCGCAGCGCGGCGGACAAGGTGTAGACCGGGCCGCCTTCCAGCCCGGTTTGGGTCACCACCGCATCGCCGGGCACGGCTTGATCGCCAAAGCTCAAGCGTACGGATTTGAGCGGCGCGCCGGCGAAATGCTCTTTCAGATAGTCGCTCCACGCCACATCGAAGCCGCAGTTCGCGGGGCGCAGGGCGGCGATCTCGACGCCTTTGTCGTGTAGTGGCGTCACCCACGCGCCATCCGATCCCAACTTGGGCCAGCTAGCCCCACCAAGTGCCAGTACGGTGGCATCCGCATGCACCAAGGCCGTGCCGTCGGGCGTTTCAAAATGCAGCGTTGCGTCGGTTTCGTCTTGGGCCCAACCGGTCCATTTGTGGCGCACGTGGATGGTCGCACCGCGGTCTCTGAGCCGGTGCAGCCAGGCGCGCAACAGCGGCGCGGCCTTGAAATCCTTGGGAAACACCCGTCCGCTGGTGCCGACGAAGGTCTCGACGCCCAGCTCATAAGCCCAGGCGCGGATCGCACCGGGCTTGAAATCGGTGAGCGCAGGTTCCAAATGTTCGCGTGAGACACCGAAACGACCGAGAAAGAGCTTGAAGGGCTCGTCATGGGTCAGGTTCAGGCCGCTTTTGCCCGCCATCAGGAATTTGCGCCCCAACGACGGCATGGCGTCGAAGATGTGAACGTGCGCGCCGTGATCGATCAGGGCTTCGGCCGCCATCAAACCGGCAGGGCCGCCGCCGACGATGGCGAACTGAACGTGGGACGGCGTCTCTTTTAAGGTGTTTGTCATGAGCAGACATGTAACACGCATTTGAATGGACGCATACGGGCGTGACGCGTAAAGTCCGCCTCACCATGGCTAAAATGAAAAAACAGACCAAATCCGGGGCGTTGTTCGCCCATCGACCCTATTGGGCGCAGCGCTTCGGCACCGCGCCGTTTCTGCCCATGTCGCGCGCCGAAATGGACGTGCTGGGGTGGGACAGCTGCGACATCATTTTGGTCACCGGCGACGCCTATGTGGATCACCCCAGCTTCGGCATGGCGATCATCGGGCGTCTGTTGGAATCTCAAGGCTTTCGCGTCGGCATCATCGCTCAACCCGATTGGTCCAGCGCCGATGCGTTCAAAACCCTCGGGCCGCCCAACCTGTTTTGGGGTGTGACTGCGGGCAACATGGACAGCATGGTCAACCGCTACACGGCCGACAAGAAAATCCGTCATAACGACAGCTACACGCCGGGCGACGAAGGCGGTAAGCGTCCGGACCGTTCCGTGATCGTCTACGCCCAGCGCTGCCGCGAGGCCTATAAAGAGGTGCCCGTGGTGATCGGCGGGATCGAGGCCTCGTTGCGTCGCATCGCGCATTACGATTATTGGTCGGACAAGGTGCGCCGTTCTGTTCTGCCCGATAGCAAGGCCGACATCTTGGTCTACGGCAATGCCGAACGCGCCATCGTCGACATCGCGCACCGCGTGGCGAAGGGCGAAAGCCCCAAGGACATGCACGACATACGCGGCACCGCGCACATGACCGACGGCGCGCCGGACGGCTATACCGTCATCGATATGACCGACCTGGATCTCGACAATCCCCATGGCAAAACCGACATGGACAAAACCGTGGTGCGCTTGCCGAGCTATGAGCAGGTCAGCGCCGATCCGGTGCTGTACGCCCAGGCGTCGCGGGTGCTGCACCAAGAGAGCAACCCCGGCAACGCACGCGCACTGATCCAGCGCCATGGCGAACGCGACGTGTGGTTGACCCCGCCGCCGATCCCGCTGACCACCCCGGAAATGGATGGCGTGTATGGCCTGCCTTACGCCCGCGCACCGCATCCCAGCTACGGCGATGCGCGCATCCCGGCGTGGGAGATGATCCGCTTTTCCGTCAACATCATGCGCGGGTGTTTCGGCGGTTGTTCGTTCTGTTCGATCACCGAGCACGAAGGCAGAGTGATCCAGAGCCGTTCCGAAGAATCGATCCTCAAGGAAATCGAAGATATTCGCGACAAGGTCGAAGGCTTCACCGGGCACATTTCCGACCTCGGCGGACCGACCGCGAACATGTATCGGTTGGCATGCAAGGACGATGAAATTCAAAAGGTCTGCCGCCGTCCGTCGTGCGTTTATCCCGACATCTGCAAGAACCTCGGCACCAACCACGATCCGTTGATCCACCTCTATCGCAAGGCCCGCGAGATCGAAGGGGTGAAGAAGATCCACATCGCGTCGGGGCTGCGC
The DNA here is from genome assembly GCF_036568125.1 of Magnetovibrio sp. Classification (NCBI taxonomy): domain Bacteria; kingdom Pseudomonadati; phylum Pseudomonadota; class Alphaproteobacteria; order Rhodospirillales; family Magnetovibrionaceae; genus Magnetovibrio; species Magnetovibrio sp. The sequence goes on along the minus strand of NZ_DATCTF010000018.1, from coordinate 12,032 downwards.
TACGATTTGGCGGTGAAAAGCCCGGCGTATGTCAAAGAGTTGGTGACCCACCATGTCGGCGGCTATTTGAAGATCGCGCCCGAACACACCGAAGAGGGGCCGCTGTCGAAAATGATGAAGCCCGGCATCGGCACCTACGATCGCTTCAAGCAGATGTTCGACCAGGCCGCCAAGCAGGCGGGTAAGGAATATTACCTGATCCCGTATTTCATCGCCGCGCATCCCGGCACCACCGACGAGGATATGATGAACCTGGCGATCTGGCTCAAGCGCAACAAGCTGCGCGCCGATCAGGTGCAGACCTTCTTGCCCTCGCCGATGTCGCTGTCGGCGGCGATGTATTATTCCGAACGCAACCCGATCAAGCCGATCCACCGTTACGGCAGCGAAGTGGTGCACACCGCCAAGGGCCTCAAACAGCGCCGTCTGCACAAAGCGTTCTTGCGCTATCACGACGCGGAAAACTGGCCGCTGATCCGCGAAGCCTTGGTGCGCATGGGCCGTGAAGACTTGATCGGCCCGTCCAAGAAACACCTCGTCCCCGCATGGCAACCCAAGGGCACCGGCGGGCGTGGTGGCGAGGGCGCGCGCACAGGTCGCAAGAAGGGCGAGCAGACGTTCTTCACCCAGCAAGCGGGGGAAGGACGCCGTCCCAAGCGGTTCGCGAAATCCACCGAAGGGCGTGGCAAGCCCGCGCGCAAAAAGCCGACCAAAGCGCGCTGATACGCGTTTGGCACACCCTTTGCTTCAATCACACCGTGTATGAACCGCCAAGGATGGCGGCGCACGGGCGGGTGCGTTGAAGCAAAGGACTGTCAGATGGATTTTTCCATTGGGAATACGTCGCCGTATGGCGCGGGGTATGGCTGGCGCACGGCGTCGGTGAGCAAAGAAGACCCTCAACAAACGCCCGACCCCGGCGCCGGCGAAAAAAGCCTCGTCGATGAAATTCGCGAGAAGGGATTTCGCACCTACGCCGAGGAAATGGAAGAAAAGAAAAAAGAAGAACTACGCCAAAAAATCCTTAGTGAAATGGGACTTAACGAAGAATCCTTGGCGAAGATGTCGCCTGAACAGCGGGCCCAAATCGAAGATATGATCAACGCCGAAATCGTCAAACGCATGGCTGCCGAAGCAGAGTTGAAGCGCATGGAAAAGGGGCTGCCGAGCCTTCAGGCCGATGCGTCGGGCATGGCGCGCATCGATGGTGCTGGGGTTGGTCTCGGCCCTCTGCTGGCGCTGCAGGAAGCCGAGTTGCAAGCCGAAGGCAAAACACCGGACAAGGACGAAGATGCCGGGTAATTCTTGCCGGGGGCGGTGATTTACTCGCCTAAAACGATGCCTTCGCGCCGGGGGTCGGCGCCGCCGACAAGTCCTTTGTCGCTGATAACAATGGCGTGAATACCGCTGTTGAGGTTGCGAATTTTGGTGTCATGACCCATGGTCGTCAGAACGGTGGATAAGGCCTTCGCGCCGGGCCCTGTTTCGATGTCCACGGTCTTGAACCGTTTGATGACGTGGGGAAGGGAGATGGCAGCTTGTACATCCAAGTTCCAATCCAACACGCCGATGATCGTTTGCGTCACGTATCCGATGATGCGCGAACCGCCCGGCGACCCCACCACCATTTTCAGCTTTCCATCCGGTCCATAGACGATGGTCGGCGACATGGACGATCGTGGGCGTTTGCCCGGCTCGACCCGGTTGGCGACGGGGGCTCCGTCCTTTTCGGGAACGAAGGAAAAATCCGTCAGTTCGTTGTTGAGCAAGAAGCCGCGTGCCATCACCCGTGAGCCGAACCCATTTTCGATGGTGGTGGTCAGCGACACCGCATTGCCGTCACCATCGACGATGGACATGTGTGATGTCGATGGGAATTCGATGGCGTTATCGGGCGTGCGCGTTTGGGCGTTTTGCCATGGTGGCGTTCCGGCTTCGACTGTGTTCGCCGCACGGCCTGGATCGATCAATGCGGCGCGGGCTTTTAGGTATGTCGGGTCGAGCAACCCTTCGGGCATTGCGACGAAATCACTGTCGGCCATGTAGAGGCCGCGATCAGAAAACGCCAAACGGCTGGCTTCGGCGATCAAATGGTGATTTTGGGCGATGGGCTGGGGGATATCAAAATGTTCCAACATGCCGAGAATTTGTCCCACCGTCAGCGCGCCCGATGACGGCGGACCCATGCCGCAGACGTTGTGAGCACGATACGTCACGCACACCGGGGCACGCTCGATGACGCGGTAGCTGGCCAGGTCCGCCTCGCTCAACAGTCCCGGATTGTCCTGCGCGCCGCGCACCGCGGCGACGATGTCACGGGCGATTTCGCCTTTGTAAAACACATCGGGGCCTTGATCGGCGATCAAGCGTAAGGTGTTTGCGTAAGCCGGATTTTTAAGGATCGATCCGGCTTTGAGCGGTGCGCCGTCGGCGTCGAAGAAATAGGCTTGCGTGTCGGGGTAGGTTCCCAGGCGCTCTTGATCCTTGGCGATCAACTGGGCGAGACGCGGCGAGATCTCGAAACCCTCTTGCGCCAGATCGATGGCGGGCTGCAACAACCGCGCCCACGTGAGCTTGCCATAGCGCTGGTGGGCTTCGAACATCAGCTTCAAAGTTCCGGGTGTGCCCACCGATCGCCCGCCGACCACGCCTTCGAAGAATTTCATCGCCGTGCCGTCGGGTTTGACAAACAGATCGGGTGTCGCCGCCATCGGTGCGGTTTCGCGGCCGTCGAGGGTGGTCAAAGCGCCGGACGCGCTGTCGTGGTAGACCAAGAACGCGCCACCGCCCAACCCGCTGCTTTGCGGTTCCACCAACCCCAGCACCATTTGCGTCGCGACCATCGCATCCACCGCGCTGCCGCCGTCTTTGAGCGCCGCGAACCCGGCCTGTGCGGCCAACGGGTTGGCGGCGGATATCATAAACCGCGTCGCCGAGACGGCGGTTTTGCGGATATGCCCGGTGGCGGCTTCGGGGGCGACGTCTTGCGCGCGTGCCAGATGGGGGGGGGAAAGGGGGGCTGCGAAAAAAGCGCACAGCGCAAGTCCGGTGAATAGTCTGCTAGCGGTGCGCATGGTTCCATCCCTCTCTGGTTTGCCTGTTGGTAGACTTAGGGACTTGGCCGATAGACGGCAAGCGCGAGCATATTAAAGTTTACGAACGCACCACACCTCTATATAACTAAAAAATTAGTTTTATATGGAGGTGTTGATCGTGTTTAAGCTCAAGAGGTTGGTTCGGATCGTGATGGCAGCCGTTACGGCGGTGTTGGCGCAAGGCGCCGCAGCGCAAGCGGCCGAGTTGAAGGTGGAGCACGTCACCGACAACGTTTACGCCATCGTCGGGCCGTATGAGCAGCGCAATGCGACCAACTTCGCCAACAATGCCACCTTTGGCTTCGTGGTGACGGACGAGGGCGTGTTGTTGGTCGATCCGGGTGGCAGCTACAAGGGTGCTGCGCAGGTCGATGCGGCGATCAAGACCATCACCGACAAGCCGGTCAAGATCGTCATCAATTCGGGCGGTCAAGACCATCGCTGGCTGGGCAACGGCTATTTCAAGGAGCGCGGCGCGCGCATCATCGCTTCCGAAGACGCCGTCGCCGATCACAAGGAACGCCTCAACGACTATTTTTTCATGCTCACCAACCTGATGGGTAAGGATGCATTGGCGGGCACCGACGCGGTCTATGCCGAAGAAACCTTCGCCAACGAGCTCGACTTGGATTTTGGCGGGCATCGTTTCGAAATCCGCCACGTCGGTTCCGCGCACACGTTGGGCGATGCGTTCATCTGGATGCCCGACACCAAGGTGATGTTCACCGGCGACATCGTTTACGTGGGGCGTATGCTCGGCATCGGCCCGGCGGGCAATACCGCCAGTTGGATCGAAACGTTTGACGCCATGGCGGCATATGATCCCAAACACATCGTGCCGGGCCACGGCCCGGCGACCGACCTGCGCCGCGCCACGCAGGAGACTTACGATTATCTAGTCTATCTGCGCACCATGATCGGGCGGATCATCGAAAACGGCGGTCTCATCGCCGAGGGCGTCAACATCGATCAGTCGATGTTCCAACATTTGGCGGTGTTCGACCAAATCAGCAAACGCAACGCGCAAGCGGTGTTCATGCAGATGGAATTCGAATAACCGCGTCACGATGAAATGAGTGCAGAATATGAGCGCCGATGTTCGCAATTATGCCTTGGTAACGGCGGCCTATTGGGGCTTTACGCTGACCGATGGTGCGCTGCGCATGTTGGTGTTGCTGCACTTTCATACGCTCGGTTACAGCCCGTTCGAAATCGCGCTGCTGTTTCTGCTCTACGAATTCTTCGGCATCGTCACCAACCTGATCGGTGGTTGGGTGGCGTCGCGGTTGGGGTTGAAGGTCACGCTGTTCGCCGGTTTGGCGTTGCAGGTGACGGCCTTGTCGCTGCTGGCGCTGTTCGATCCGAGCTGGCCGGTGTGGTTGGGGGTGTCGTATGTGATGGGCGCGCAGGCACTTTCGGGCATCGCCAAGGACCTCACCAAAATGAGCTCCAAAAGCGCGGTGAAATTGTTGGTGCCCGAAGGCGAACACGGCGCGCTGTTCAAGTGGGTGGCGGTGCTGACGGGGTCGAAAAACGCGCTCAAGGGGATGGGCTTTTTCTTAGGCGGGCTGTTGTTGGCGCTGTTCGGCTTCGCGGGGGCGTTGGCGGCATTGGCGGGCGGTTTGGCGGTGGTGCTGGCGGCGTCGGTGCTGCTGTTGCCGGGGCACATCGGTCAGGCCAAAACCAAGGTTAAGTTTTCGCAGATCTTGTCCAAAAGCCGGGCGATGAATTACCTCTCACTGGCGCGGTTGTTTTTGTTTTGCTCGCGCGACATCTGGTTCGTGGTCGGGTTGCCGCTGTTTTTGTCCGTATCGATGGGCTGGGATCACGCCGAGGTCGGCGGTTACATGGCGGCGTGGGTGATTGCGTACGGTTTCGTGCAGGCGCTTGCCCCCAAACTGGTGCGTAAATCCGCACATGCGCCGGACGGGGCATTGAGTCGCCGTTGGATCTTGATCTTGTTGGCCGTGATGGTGGTCATCACCGCGGCGGTGTGGGCGGACGTGCAGCCGGGTTTGGTGGCGGTGCTAGGATTGGCGGTGTTTGGGTTCGTGTTCGCGGTGAACTCGGCGGTGCATTCGTATCTGGTGTTGGCGTATACCGAGGCCGAGCATGTGGCGCTCAACGTCGGTTTTTATTACATGGCCAACGCGGCCGGGCGCTTGGTAGGTACGTTGCTGTCGGGTCTTGCCTATCAGTGGGGCGGATTGACGCTGTGTTTGGCGATTTCGTCGCTGTTTTTGCTGCTGGCATGGCTATTCAGCCTGGCCTTGCCGCGTCCGACTCAACCTCAGACAGCTTGATCTTAAACAGCTTGTCCGGCGGCAAACCCCGATGACCACGCCCATTGAAAGTTGAAGCCGCCCAGTTCGCCGGTCACATCCACCACTTCGCCGATGAAATAAAGCCCCGGCACGGTCTTGGCTTCCATGGTTTGGGACGACAGATCGCGGGTGTCGACCCCGCCGACGGTCACCTCGGCGGTGCGATATCCTTCCGATCCCGACGGCGTGACGCGCCAGTCGTTGATGCCTTCGGCCACCCGGCGCAACACTTTGTCGCCGGTCTCGATGATGCGCCCCGGGGCACCGTTCCATTCGACGATCAGTTTGGCCAGACGCTTTGGAACAAGGGTCGCAACAACGGTTGCGACATCTTGTTTGGGATTGGTTTCTTTGGCGGTTTTGAGAACCTCAAACGCATCGACTCCGGGCGCGAGGTCGATACGCAGTTCGTCGCCGTCGTTCCAATAGGACGAAATTTGCAAAATCGCCGGACCGCTGAGGCCGCGATGGGTGAACAGTAACGCCTCGCTGAACATCGTTTTGTTGCAGCGAATGCGCGCATCGATGGCGATGCCCGCAAGGTCCTTGATCTGATCGAGCAACGGGCCTGCGAACGTCAGTGGGGCGAGCCCTGCGCGGGTGGGAACGACCCTGAGGCCGAAACGCTTGGCGATTTCGTATCCGAAACCGGTCGCGCCGATTTTAGGGATCGACAAGCCACCGGTGGCGATGACCAAGGATCGACAGGTGAAGGGGCCATGGTCGGTGTGAACCGTAAAGCCGTCGTCATCACGTGCGACGTCCGTGATATGGGTGTTCAACTGTATGTGGGCACCGTGGTTTTTGCAGCGCGTCACCAACAAGTCGATGATGTCCTTGGCCGAGGTGTCGCAAAACAGCTGGCCGTGATCGCGTTCATGATAGGCGATGGCGTGGTTTTGAACCATTTCGATGAAGTCGTGCTGGGTGAAGCGTTTCAGCGCCGAGATGCAAAAGCGCGGATTTTGCGACACGTAATTGTCCGCGGATGCGAACAGATTGGTGAAATTGCAGCGCCCGCCACCGGAAATCCGGATCTTTTCGCCGACGTCTTTGGCGTGGTCGAGCACCCCAACCCGCCGCCCCCGTTCCGACGCGATGCCAGCGCACATCAAACCGGCCGCGCCCGCGCCGATGATGAGGGTGTCAAAACTCTGATTGTTTGAGGTCATGGACTGGTTCGCATGCAATTCGGAAACACTGAAAGTTGAAAAATCGTCGCAATGATATCGAAATCTTGAAAACGGTATCGAGCCACCAAGATGTGGAAGAGAAACAGAGCCAAAGGCGTGGCCACAATCGATTGTTTTATCGGCTTGTTCTTGTCCGTCGCGCAGTGAACCTTGTCGGCGCGGCAAAGTATGTACGGGGTGCCGTGCTTTGAAAAGAGCATCTTTGAGGCCTTGATGGGCTTGCGCATGCCTCTCATGGACGGCTACCCTGGTACAAGATTGCCCCTCAGAGATGAACTGCACACCAAAGTGGTGAAATGGATGGAAACGAAAAATACACCCGCTGAGCCACACGAAAAAGTAACCACATCGGTCTTGGATATGTCCGTTGAAGATATGTCGTTGCCTGAAGCGCTTGACGGTTTCGATTTGACCGATGGGTTGGAGCGTATGCTTGGCAGCCCCGAAATTTATCTCAAATTCATGCTGAAGTTCGTCCAAGATCACGCCGACGACGCTCGCGGTGTCCGTGAAAACCTGCAAAAAGGCGATCGCGACACCGCCCAACGGTTGGCGCACACGGTCAAAGGGGTCTCGGGCAATCTGTCGGCCCATGACCTCTATGCGGCGGCAAGCCGGTTGAGCGATCAGATCAAGCAAGGCGTGGAGGACTTGGACGGGGCTTTGGACGCGTTCGAGAGCGAATTGAAACGTGCTGTTGCGGCGGTGCACTCGCTTAACAAGGTGTGATGCACGCCCATTCCGCCGTATGGTTGCATTCAATCTATTAATCTAAAAGCAACATTTCCTTAAATTCTTTAGGCTTTTATTGAAACAGAATGATAGTCTGCCTTCATAGACGCAGAAGCGTCGTGAACGTGTCGATTAGAAGAGTTGACCGAAGGAAGCTGATTTGGAAGGTCATTACCCCTTTCAAGCCGGGCAAACGGGGGCCTTAGGGCACCCGGGACAACCTGGGCAAGCCGAGCACATCGCAACCACCACCGTCCGTGTTCCATCGGGCGCAGGCACTTTAGAGATGCCGGGGGGTGGTGCTTTTTTGCGTGCTGATTTTTCCCGTGAAGGCTTTGATCTGATCCTTGACGCCGGGTCGCTTGGAACCATCGTTGTTCCCGATTATTTTTTACGTCTGTCGCCGCCCGATTTGGTGTCTGCGGAAGGCGCTGTGTTGCCGCATCACATCGTGCGCACGCTGGCCGGACCGATGGCGCCGGCACAGGTGGCGCAAATCGGCATCGGTTCCGCACAGGCCGCGACCACGACGGTGGCGTCGGGCTCGTCCATCGGCACCGTCAGCGAAGCGCAGGGCGCGGTGACTGTGCTGCATCCTGACGGCACCGAAGCGATGTTGGTGACGGGCGATCCGATTTTCCAAGGCGACGTTTTGGTTACCGGTAAAGACGGCTCCGTCAGCGTGATCTTTGTCGACGATACTGTGTTTTCGCTCGATGCCGATGGGCGCATGGTCATGGACGAAATGGTCTACGACCCCGGCACTCAAACGGGCACCTTCAACGCCATGGTCGTGCAGGGTGTGTTTTCGTTCGTCAGCGGCCAAGTGGCGAAAACCTCGCCGGATGGCATGGTGGTCAACACCCCCACCGCGACCATCGGCATTCGCGGCTCGACCGCGGTTGGTAACGCTGCACCAGAGGGGACGGAAAATAAGATCACCCTGGTCCGCGACGTGGACGGCAACGTCGGTGAGATCATCATCACCAACGTTACGGGTTCGTTGGTGCTCAATCAGGACGGGGCTTCGACCACGGTGTTCAGCGCCAACGCCGCGCTGGGCCCGATGCAAATCCTGTCGCAGCAAGACATTCAAAAAAGCTTTGGCGGCAATTTGACGCGATTGGTGAAAACCGTCGCCAAGCAAGCTGAACAAAAGGCCGAACAAGCGCAGGAAAAGGCCCAGCAAGCCGAAGATGCCGCCGCTGCCGCCAAAGCCGATGCCGATGCCGCCAAAGCCGAGGCCGACGCTGCCAAGGCCGAAGCCGCGGCTGCCAAGGCCGACGCCGAAGCCGCCATCGCTGATGCCGAAGCCAAAGGCGACGAGCAGGCGTTGGCGGAAGCGCAAGCCAAAGCCGCCGCCGCCGAAGAAGCCGCCAAAGCCGCCGAAGAAGCCGCCAAGGCCGCCGCCGCCGCAGAACAACAAGCGGCTGCCGCCGAGGTCGAGGCCCAGCAAGCGGCGGTCGAGGCGGAGCAGGCCAACACCTTCAACTCCATGGCGTCGGCAGCGCTGAACGTGCAAGTGGCGGCCGAAACGGCTGCGCAGCAAAATCAGGCAAACACACAAGCCGATAAGGCCGATACGGCGCAAAAAGCCGACACCGTGACCGAAAACGGAGGCAACGCCAACGGCAACGATCAAAACAATCAAAACGGTGACCAGTCCCCAGCGCCGCAACCGGACTCTCAGTTGATCCCCGAATTTGATCTGGGGCAGGAGCCCGACCCCTTGCTGGACCCGGATTTCTTGCTTCAAGATCAACCTTTCTCAGGGCCGTTCACGACATCGGAACCTGACACCCAGAATCAACAGCAGGACGAGCCGACGCAGCAGCCCAATCGGACACCGACTGCAATCGACGAAATCTTGGCCGATGTGGACGAGGATTCAGGTCCCCTGACGGGCTATGTGCTCGCCACCGATGCAGACGGCGATCATCTGACGTTCAAGGCCGGCGAGGCGAGCGGCGGCACGTTGACCATGGACAGCGACGGACATTACTCCTTCGCACTGGACGCCAATTATTCCGGTTCGGCGTGGTTCACCTATACGGTCAGCGACGGCGAAAGCACGTCGGAGCCCGCGACGGTCAGCGTCACGGTGAAGCCGGTCAACGATCCACCAACTGTCGACGATACCAGCGTCAGCGGCAGCGAAGACCAGAGCATTTCAGGATCGGTTGCGGGCCAGGATGTGGAAAGCGATTCGCTGACCTATAGCTTGGCTAGCCAAGGTACTCACGGCACCGCGACGGTGAACGCCGACGGCACCTATACTTACGTTCCCAATGCCAATTATACGGGTACGGACAGCTTTTCCGTGACGGCGTCGGACGGTAACGGCGGCACCGCGACCGCGACGGTGACGGTCAACGTCGCCGCCGTCAATGACGTGCCGACCTTCGCCAATACAAACATCAGCACGGCCGAAGACCAGAGTGTGTCCGGAACTTTTTCGGCCACGGACATAGATGCCGATACGCTCACCTACGGTCTTGGCGCACAAGGTACAAACGGTACGGCAACGGTCAATCCTGATGGTTCTTACACTTACGTGCCCAATGCCAATTTTGCGGGCACGGACAGCTTTACGGTCACCGTTTCGGACGGCAACGGCGGCACGGCGACGAGCACGGTTTCGGTTTCGGTTGCGGCCGTCAACGATGCGCCGGTGGTTGATGGGACGCTGGCCGATACTATGCTCATCGGCGGCGAGATCATTTTTCAAACGACACACTTCAGCGCCACCGACGTCGACAACACTGCAGCGCAACTGACCTATAGCGTCGGAACCGTTCCGGCGAACGGCTCGGTCCAGGTATTTGACGGCACGGCCTGGGCCGCCTTGGCAGTCAACGGCACCTTCACCCAGGCCGACCTTGCGGCGGGCAATGTCAAATATGTTCATGGCGGGGGTGACGCGACACCCGACAGCTTCACCTTCACCGTTTCTGATGGTGCGAACACCACGACCACTTCAACTGTAACCCTTTCTTTTGTCTCAGACCTACCAGTGGCAGCGGCAGATTCCATCGCTGCGGTACAAGATGTCATTACATATATTCCGTTTTCGGCATTGCTTGGTAACGATGACAGTTCAGCCAGGGGATCTCTCGAAGTTGCGTCTGTAACATCTGGCGCGAACGGCACTGTAGAAATTCTTGGAAATTACGTTCTTTTCACGCCAACTCCTGGCTACACAGGTTCGGCTGATTTTACCTATACCGTAACAGATGGCATTCACACTTCCGTAACCCAGACGCCGGTGAATTTAACGGTTGGCGCTGTGACAGTATTTACGGGATCTGCGATAACAGGGACCACTGCAAACGATTTAATTCATGGCACCGTTGGCAATGATGTTCTTTCTGGCGGCGACGGCTACGACATCATCGACGGCGGCGACGGCAACGACACGCTCAGCAGCAATCACCATGGCAGTGAGATGACAGGTGGGCTGGGCACCAACAGCCTGACGGGGTCGATCTATTTGACGCTCAATGGCGTGACGCAAATCGACACCGCCGTGTATGCCGGCACGCAGGCCGATTACACCATCACGCAAAACGCCGATTACACCTATACGATCACCGGGGTCGGTATCAACGACACCCTGACCAATATGGATCAGTTGAAGTTCCTCAACAACGGCGGCACGGCAAGCTACTATCAATTGGGTGTGAAAGCCCTTTTGCACAGCACCGACATCACCGCCAGTGGCGGCGACGGCAACGATCACATCACGGGCACGACGGGTGCCGATACGATCTCGACGGGTCTGGGCGACGACATCGTTATTGGCGGCGACGGCTACGACATCATCGACGGCGGGGCGGGCAACGACACGCTCAGCAGCAATCACCATGGCAGTGAGATGACGGGTGGTCTGGGCGTCAACAGCCTTACGGGGTCGATCTATCTGACGCTCAATGGCGTGACGCAAATCGACACCGCCGTGTATGCCGGCGCGCAGGCCGATTACACCATCACGCAAAACGCCGATTACACCTATACGATCACCGGGGTCGGTATCAACGATACCTTGACCTATATGGATCAGTTGAAGTTTCTCAACAACGGCGGCACGGCCACGTTCTATCAATTGGGTGTGAAAGCCCTTTTGCACAGCACCGACATCACCGCCAGTGGCGGCGACGGCAACGATCACATCACGGGCACGACGGGGGCCGATACGATCTCGACGGGTCTGGGCGACGACATCGTTATTGGCGGCGACGGCTACGACATCATCGACGGCGGGGCGGGCAACGACACGCTCAGCAGCAATCAGCACGGCAGTGAGATGACGGGTGGGCTGGGCACCAACAGCCTGACGGGGTCGATCTATCTGACGCTCAACGACGTTGTGCAGATCGACACCGCCGTCTATGCCGGCGCGCAGGCCGAATACACCATCACGCAAAACGCCGATTACACCTATACGATCACCGGCACAGGTATCAACGATACCCTGACCCATATGGATCAGTTGAAGTTCCTCAACAACGGCGGCACGGCCACGTTCTATCAATTGGGCCGTCAAGCGACCTTGCATGGCACCGGCAGCACAGCCAGTGGCGGCGATGGAAAAGATCACATCACGGGCACGACGGGTGCCGATACGATCTCGACGGGTCTGGGCGACGACATCGTTATTGGCGGCGACGGCTACGACATCATCGACGGCG
>NZ_DATCTF010000017.1 GCF_036568125.1 Magnetovibrio sp. | reverse complement strand
CTCCTCCACCGAATTGTTCAACCGTGTATATTAGGAAAAGGAAAACCAGGACTTCCTTGCATCTAAAACAAAGCCGGTTTTCTCATTGCTCCTCGCCCCAACAATGGATAATTACCGGTTACGCCTTGCTGAAACTTTCGTGTAGCGCGGCATTTGAATTTGGAGTCAGCGGCACTTGAATTTGGAGCAAAATTATTGCTCAAAATGAAGCCTTAAAGCCCTTTCAACACCCACTTAATGACCTCATGAATGCCGCCCGATTCAACTCATTAGTGGTTTTATGTTCTGCCGATGCTTAACAACGTGTCGTCGCATGGCACATCACCGATATCATCCTTCGCCTTTTTGGGGCAGCCCTTGACGAATAACAGGACGTTTTGATGTGCTCGGGCAAGCTTCCGATCATTCTCAAAATAACCCCGGCTGCGGATTGGCACGGTGCCCAACGCATTGATCAGAACTGCCTCGCTGTGATAGCCCAGGCCAGCGTCTTTGAAGGCCGCGCGGACCACGTCTGGGAGGCCCCTGTAGTTGCCTTTTTTGTCGCGGATATCGGAGACAACAAACGCCGCAAAGCGGTTGTCAGCCAGCCGCGCCGACGCCTGTTTGATCGAATGCGTCAATGCGCCAGCAAAGGTGTCCCACGGCATGGCCGAGATATCGTCTGGATGATCAGAATAGACCTCCAAATCACCGTATGGGGGACAGGTGAACAGAAAATCGGGACGCTTGCGCAGGCTCTGATAAATCGAACGTGCACAAGCGTCCTTTTCCTTCCAAATGGGTTTAGGGCTATCGCGGTTGAGCAAAGCTTTGGCTTGAGCCTGGTTGGCTTTGATTTGCTCGGCGCGGATGTCAAAGCCGATGTATTCGAGCCCCAGCTTTGCGGCCACAATTCCGCGCACGGAGCCGCCCGCGAAAGGATCAAAAACCAGCCCGCCGCGCGGCACAAACCAGCGATACATCAGCTCACATAAAACGGGGTCAAAAATGCTGGTTGTCACCCAACTGGGGGCCGATTCTATAGGAGTTTTTGAACTATTGGGCTTTCCCTGTTGGGCCTGCCACGCAGAAGATATTGATGTGAAGGCATTGCCCCGACCACGTTCGCTTTGCAGACCGATGGCCAACCATTGGCGTTTGCGCGCTTGCCACCAGCCGGAACGGGCGTCGAGGGTGGAAAATGGCGGATAAAAAAAGTCCCTATAAAGGGCGTCTTTAGAGGTCTTTAAATGGTGGTTTTTCGGCGCTTTTGCCATGAACGTCTACCTTCAAAGGTGACGCTCGCGGGCGTTCGGTTGGGGGGCTCTGTTTGGCCCTCAATACAAGAAATGTCTTACAACGTGGACACTTTATCTCAAGGGCCTTAACGGTTCCTTTCGCGAGCAGCTTTTTGCAGCTCGGACAATGAATCGACTCCATGGTGTGTTTTCGTCCAATATGCCCCCGCCTGTGGCACAGGTGGCGGGTCGGCCTGAATGAGGCCTGTTTTGGTCGAGGGAACTGCATTTTCCCGGTTCGAGGTGCTGGCACACCTCTACCCCCGCCAGGCCGCTATTGGCCTTTTGGGGAAATGCTTTTGAGCCACCGCTCCCGGTCCATCCAGAGCGTTGGCTGCGTTTCATATGAAATTCTGAGCGGGTGTTTAGGCTGGCCGTGTTTGGTCAGGCCGAGGCAATACAGCGGCGTGCCCATGTCATAGCAGATGATCTCCAAGGCCTCGCGCCAACGTTCGCGGCTCTGGCCTTTGAGGGTGCCGTCGTTGCCCCAAGCGGCGATGGTCATTTCACCAGCGGCCCCGCACCCGCAATGCTGTTCGAGATATTTCCAATTTTCCGGCCCGACAGGATCATCGACCTGGCGCAATTCGCTCGGATTTGTGGCGCGGTAGGCAAACAGGTTGATGACCCGGATGCCGCCATACCCCATGCGCCTGGCGCGGCCCATGCACAAGCGGATCGTGGCGTCATCGATGTCCGCATCCGCCGTCGATGGGTTGAGCATGATGAACACCAGGCGCGGCTTGGTCTTGTCCCAACGCCGCCACAGCATGTAGCGGTATTGTCCACATTCGGAAATGATCGCGCCTTTATCCATCATGCCGCCCCTCACACCCACACCAGCGCCGCCAACACCGCATCGATCTCGGCTTCGGTGGTGGCGGCAGCGATGTCGGCTTTGGCTTGCACGCGGGTGCGGTTGATGGTCGCTTCGACGGCCAACCAGGCTTGGCGGGTGGCCTCGACCACCACGGCAACCTCATAGGCGTCTGCGGTGATCGTGGTATCTGCATTTTTCATGATGCCGACTTCGGAATCGAGCAGCACATAGACGCCCGGCGCGGGCGGGCTGGCGGGGGTGTGAGCGGCCAAACACTCGCGCGCCTGGTCCGATTTCTCGCGGTAACTCATCGCCTGGCCATCGCCGGGGGTGATGTAGCTCAACCGTGCCGCCTCGGCTTGTGCGTCGATGGTGCGCTTGGCGTCGGCTTGCACCTCGGCCAGTGCCGGGCCGACGTAGGCCGTCGGGGTGATGGCTTGGGCCTTGATGGCTTCATAATGGCGGTTGCCATCGATGGCAGGGATCGACACTTCAACGCCATCGATGTCGGCGGCGATTTGGGTATGGGCTTCGTTAGAAAAACGTGCATTCGAAATTGTCATTTGCATATCCATGATTAAATCTCCGCATCTATGTCGATATAAGCGGTGGTGGAATTATTGGCCTGAATATGCGCGCCATTTCCCGCCGTCAGACCGGATGCGACGGTAGCAAGGATTGTGCAGCTCTCTCGACCGACGTCTTCAGAACCGATTGCCGTCATGGCCGGTGCAGACACACCCGCATAAACCCGGAAATTGCTCGCCGTATCAAAGGCCAGCGTCGGTGAGGTTCGCTTGGTCGCAAAATCAATAATTCCCCTCGCCTGCGTGCCGGAATTGACGTGACCACAGGCAAAAGTTCGATATGCCACAGTCGCAGTCCTTCTTTCAAAATACCATTTGCACAGCCCCAACTCGACACCAGGAGGCCTCTGTTCAAACGGCGACGCAACGAGCCCATATTCGAACTGCACTTGCGCCAAATCATAAATTACCGCCCCACCTGCCGGGATGATGTTGATCTCGACATAGCTGTTTGTTCCGATGGTCTTGCCCGATATCGAAGGCAGTTCAATCGTGGCGGTATATTTGGCCCAACCGGTGCCCACATTGGCAGATGACAAGGTGACAGTCGCCGCGACCGTCGCCGATCCGCCGGAGCCAAAAATCTGGTTGACCGTCACATCATGCGTCGTCACTGCACCCGCTTTGGCATAAAAAGACAGCGTTGCCGTTTGACCCGCCAAGGTTCGGACGTCTTCGATTTTATGGCGTGGCCAAGCCGCATTGTCCGCCTTGTCGAGGCGCAGGAAATACGTCGGCTCGCCCGGTACGTCTGTTTGCCCGGCGGAGAAGCTTTGTCGCGAAACCGTAATCGCCGTCGGCGCGGCGGATGTTCCGATGTCCCAGCGGTCGGCGGTGTAAATATTGGTGGCCGTGAAGTTGGTCCCGCGTTGCCACACATCGAACCTGCCGTTGATGATCTTGTTGCGAAAGCCCTGAAGCGGACCGGCCAATTCAAGCGCCGTTCCCGCCGCGTTGACCTGAAGGCTTTTGCCGTAGTCCGCAGTTGTCAAAGCCGCTTCCAAGCCGGTGCCGCCGTCTCCCGGCGCGACGGTCTTTCCCGCCGCCAAGACGATGCCGCCGTCTTTCAACAACGTGCCATCGACCGTCACACCGGCATCGGCGGTCGCCTCGGCGATCTGGTCTTGATAAATCTTATCGCCCGCCGCGCCCAGCACTCCGGATAGGTATGCGCGCAAATTGGTGAAAAAGGTTTTCGCCGCCGCTTCCGAGGCCGCGTTGGTGATGTCTGTTTCTGGGGGTAACGCCGTCATTTTCTTACTCCTTGAATGGTCGCGTCGATAAGTCCCGAAGTTGCAGCAAGCCCGGCTGTGCGCAGCTCGATGAGCGGCCCCAGCGCCGGGTCTTTGTCGATGACCCGCCAGGTCACCGCATCGCCGCCGTCGTCTTGAATGGAAATGTTGACCGCCTTGATCGAACGCATGGCGCGGGCCAACGGCACCCGCGTGCCCGCCGCCGAAATGACGACGTCTTCGACCTTTTGCACATCGTCTTCCAAATCGATGGTCGCGCTCAGCGTCGTGATTCGCCCGCGCGTCACCCCGGACGGCGCGGTGATGCGAATGTCGTGATCGCCCTCGGTGGTGCGCACCGGGCCGGAATAGGCGCGCCAGTCGTCTTCGTGCCAAAACGTGGCTGTGGGGTCAGTCCAAAAATCAGCGTCCGGATCAATCCAAAAGGGCCGTCCATAGCGAGACCGATATTCAACCGACAGCGCGCCGCGACCCGCGACATCGATGCTCAATATGCCCGGCCCTTCTGCGACAAAGCCGTCTTGATAGGTCACCGCGTTGTAAATGGCCTGCCAAAACGGGGCCGCTTCATTGGCCCAAAAAGCCTTTGTATCGCCGATCCAAAATGGGTTCTGATTGGCCGTCCAAAACGGTTCCGTGTCCCCGGCCCAAAACGGCGTGGCCCAGATCGACCAAAACGGCGTGCCGGGGTCATCGGCCACAACCTCACCGCCCGCGACCGCGCCGCCGGTGACCGTACCGGCGAAACCCAACGCGCCAAGATCAACGCTTTGGATCACGTTTTCGACCAAGCGCTCGCCCAGGTTCATCACCACCACGGCGGCGTTGTCCGACTCGTTGCCGCTGGTGTCCACGGCCTTGGCCAGCACCGTGTAGGTGCCCGTCGTCAAACGGTCGGTCTCAAACGGCAACGCGGTGACCAGCTCATCGTGCAACGGCAATCCCGACGCCCAATGGCGCGCACTGCCGACGTGGTATTTAAAGCGGAACCCGGCATGATCCGGGGCGCGGTCGTATTCGGCCTGAAACCGCCGCACACCACTGGCCGTTTCTTCGACCGTCAAGCGGCGCAAATCGCCGGGGCCTTGCACATCGCCCGCAATGGTTACGCTTGCCGTCGGCGCGTCGTCGATCGACAACTTGCCGCCCAACCGCCCGACCGCCAGAACCGCTAGCGTGACCGTTTCGCCGACCGTCACGCCCTGAAGCTCATAACGCCCCTGGGTCACCGGCATTTGATAAACCCAGATGCCGTCGTCCGTCAGGCGGTAAACCTCATACGCGGCGGGCAAGGTTCCATCGGCGGGCGACCACGTGGCCAACACGGACGAAATCGGCATGCCCGCGACGAAGGTGATGCGCTCGACCACTTGCAGGTGGACAACCGGTTCCGGCGCGCCGGTCAGCCGGTTGCTGACCGTGCTGGTGATGTGCGCCGGGATTGCTTCCTGCTCGATGGTGTGAACTTCCGGGGCTTCGTCGGCAAACTCGCACCGCGCGTCAAAATCGTCGTTCAGGCGGCGCACTTTTTTGCAGATCAAGCGCCGGGTTTCAAAATCGCGTTCGCCAAACGTCACCAGATCGCCCGCGCCTGGCTCGGTGTCGGGGTCGATGGGGTTGATGCGGTCGATGGGCGTTTGCAAGGTCAGCGTTGTTTGTTCACCCGCCACGGTATCCACCAGCTCATAGACGGAGCTGTTGTCCTTGAGCCTGATTCGAACGCAATAGGCTTTCGCGGCTTCCATGATCACCGGGGTCTTCAGGGTGATGGCGATGATCTGCCCGCCGCCGTTTTTGGTGACGCTGGCGATGTCGCCCGTCGCCAAGCCCCAACGCGGGATCGGATGGGCAACCCGCACCACCGACCCCACGGTGAAGGTGAGGTGATAAAGGCTCAGGCTCAAAAACGTCGTCGCGCGGCGCAATTGCGTCACTTCGAACCAATAGGTGCCCTCCCTGTACGCTTGTTCCGCGGTTGGGCAGCCTTCCAATTCCAACGCCTCGAACAAGGTCGCGGTATCGGCGGTGTAGCCTTTGCGATAGACGATCACTTCCTTGATGCCGTCGTCCGGATCTTCATAGCGCACCCGCAAGCCGTGGGGCAGTTGCACATAGGTGATGCGGCGCGCAAAATTCCAAGAATTTTCCGGCGCGACGATGGCGTCTTCGGACCCTTTGGGGCCGTCGAACACCACCGAATATTTGCCCGCGATCTTGACCAACTGGCCACGCGCGGTGGCGCAAATGTCTTGGGCCTTTTGCAAAACGCTGGTGCGGTAATCGACCAGGTGCTTATAGCGAAAACGCGGGCCGGTGCCGTTGGCGGGAACTTCATCGCAGAACGCGGCAAAGGCGCGAAACGCCGCCAGGTCGATGCGGTTGGGCACATCGGCCAGGGCGATGGCCTTGCGGTTGGCGCGGCCCGTCAAAACGTGAAACGCCAACCAGGCTTGGTTTTCGGTGTAGCGCCAATCCCACACGTCGTTTTCATCGGGGTAATAGACCAGCGGCTCGACCTCGGCGGTCAGCTGATCGACGATGTCGTGAAAATCCTTACCGGTTTTGTAACGGATCGCGCCGGTGGCCAAACCGCCCAGGCCGATGGGGTTCGATGGTGAAATGTTCTTGACCGTGGCGATGCGGCATTCGTCGCGGGTGCGCAGCGAGGTCGATTCCGCGTTCAACCGGGTGATCTGGACCTCATAGCACGTGTGATCCGGCATCGTCAGCCGACAGCTGCGCAGTTGCGGGTATTCGCTGTCGCCGCGCAGCTCCCACACGTCGGCGCTTTTCCATTTGACCGCGCGGCCCTCTGATCTGCCGTGGTTGGTGTAATGCTCCCAAGGGCGGCTGCCAAAGTACGCATCGCCAGCCACGTCGGGATGGCGGGTCAAATACCAAGCCGCGTCGAAATAGGTATCGGTTTGCGGTGCGTGGGTGGTGGTTTCCACCACGGCCCAATCGCTTGTGCCTTTCAGGCGGCGCTCGATGCGCAGCCGCACGGCGGTCGATGCGGGCGTACCGTCGTCGGTAAAATACACCAGCCCGGACGGAAAGGAAAAATCCAACACCGCCTCTTTGCAGGTGCGGGTTTCGACGACGACGGGGTCGTTATGGGCCAGCGTGCGGTTGTGCTGGTCGCTTTTCGGCGTTTCTGGATACAGGGTCAATTCCGCATCGTCATCCCAGCCCTCGCGCAATTCCAGATCGTAGTCTTCGTATTGTTCCAACGGCGTCGGGCCGATTTTCAGGTTCTTGATCCGCGTCGGCCCCACGCCGAACACCATCGGTTGGCGCAGATAGGTGTCCGCGCCGCTGGCCTCGATATACGGTTCCGCCGCCAAACGCGGCGCGATGCGCCCGCCGCCCAACGGCTGGGGGATCGGCCCGAACGGGTCGGCGGTGTTGCGCGTGCCGCTCACCTGGCGCTGTTGACTGGACAACGACCGCCCATCGCTGGCGAACCGCCCCTGTAGGTTGGACAGCGTCGGGCGCGGCGCGGGGGCGATGGAATTGATGATGGTGTTGCCGATGGCGGTGACCAGTCCACTGGCGAGTCCGCCGATGGCCTTGGCGGCAAAGGAGCCCGCCGCAACACCCATATTTGATACAGCATAGGCGGATGCCCAAGACGCAACACCATAACTGGCCGCGATCACCGCGATCATCAGCAACGTGCGCATTGGGTTCTTGCCGCCGCCGCCCTTGCCGGGGCGGATCGCCAGCGACAAGATCATCCCCGGTTTGGGCTTGATCATCGCCCAGCGTTCGCGCGGTACC
This sequence comes from Magnetovibrio sp., assembly GCF_036568125.1. NCBI lineage: Bacteria > Pseudomonadati > Pseudomonadota > Alphaproteobacteria > Rhodospirillales > Magnetovibrionaceae > Magnetovibrio > Magnetovibrio sp. Next base: position 32,235 of record NZ_DATCTF010000017.1, on the reverse strand, counting down.
GTCATTGGCGCAATGCGCGGGTCCGGATGGGCGATGACGATATAAAGCTGCCAATCCGTCTCGGCGTTCAGCACCGCCCGCGCCAGGTGCTTGGCGGCGACCAGTTCAGCGACCAGCTCCAAAACGGTCCGGTCCGCCGCCCAGTCCATGCGCACCGGACGGGGATCGATCACCGACCGGCTGACCATCAAATGCAGAGGGTTGGAATTGGACATGTCAGTGGGGACAGGCAGATTAGACATGACGCCCCCCAAGACTTTTCGCTATGCTCCACAGGTGATTGCAGGGAGCAAAATGATCATGAAAAAACTTTGTAGCACGATGCTGTTGATCGCAACGGTCACCGGGTGTGTTGGTTATGACTCTAGAACCGAGTTGACCGCAAACACCCAGAGCGTCAATTTTAGCGTTCCTGGAAATTATCAAGCCGTCTTTCACTGCTATTCGCCACAGGCACATACGGGTGTTGGACTGGTTTTTAACGAGCTTAATCTCGCTGAACACCACTACACCATTGATGGTCGATGGGTCGGAATTGCGGAGTTCCGTCGGTCGTCCGATCACGTTACGGATGTTAGCCTTCGATACACCGTCGAAGATGTGCGTGAACGTGAACGGGCCATTATCGAATCCTGCGCCAGCCAATAACGTCATGACGCACCGCCCGGCCAGGCGTAATAGCCCACGACCTTGCGCTGTGGCCACATCAAACCGCCGATGCGATCTTTGTGCACCTGGTTGGCGTCGTCGTTGACGTGAATGAAGGTATCCGGTCCGATCATCACGCCGATGTGGCTGTCTTGCCCTTGCACCTTCAACAGCACGCCGCAGCCGATTTCGGGCTTGTCGAGTTTGCGCCATGCATCCAAGCGCCCGGCGATCAGGCCGCGAATGTAAGCCACATCCTCGGGTGAGAAGTTTTCAAGGAACATCGGCAGCGTCTCGCCATATTCCTCGCTCCGGATCAACCAATACAGCCCATAGCAATCCACGCCGTCGAAATCGCGGCCTTTTTCGACGAACGGCAGTCCGATGTATTTGCCGACCCAGCTTGGTTCTTGCGTCATCGATGTAACCCCGGTGTTTCTTTCGGTCCGAACGACGGCCCCGGATAGGGCTCTTGGGCGAAGCCGTCGTCGGCGCTCAGCTCGCCGTCGATCATGGCTTCGCCGATTTCGACGGACGTGAACTGCATGCGGATCGGCCCCATCTCCGGCTCGTCCGGGGCGCTGGCCATGATCACCTCAAGATCGACCTCGGGCGGATCGACGAACGTGTCGAACACCTCCATCGGCGTCTTAAACGCGGCCTGATCTTCAGGGGACAAGCGCGACAGATCGCCTTCGCCCCAATTTTCGATGCTCACCGGCACGCGCGGCGGGCGGTCCGGATCGTCATCGGGCAAGCCCACCTCAAGCGGCATGGCGACATAGGTCTTGGTGTTGCGCACGATGTCTTCGGTGTTCGAAACCATGCGCAGCGGCTGGGCCAGTTCGGGGTGCGTGACCGTGAAGCAGGTCAAAAACACTTCCTCGCGGTCGCGCTGCACTGCGGCTTTGGTCGCGGCGGTGGTTTTCAGGTGGCCCGGCATTATGGTTCAATCTCCAACTGGACCGGCAGATGCCATTCCTTGGCACCCGGCTGTGGCTTGAAGTGCAAATCCTGTTCGGCGCGGAAATAACACGTGATCGCCGTCCCGGTGCGCGGATGGGTGAAGGTGAACGGGTTGATCCCATCGACCAGGGTCACTTCGTAAAACGTCAAAAACGTCGCCACCTGGGCGCGGGTGAAGGGCAAGGTGATCGACAACGGAAAACGCGGCGGGCGGGTGTATTTGCGAAACCGCAACGGCACACCCGACGACGTTTGCTTCTCCTTGATGTTGGACGGAATGACCTCGTCATAACCCGCGATCAGCGGATCGAGCGGCAAGTCCAGCGGCCAGGCTTCAACCATCCCGTCAGCCCCTCGAAATCAATGACGGCGTCATGCCGTAAGTGTTGTGCAGCGCTTTTTTACCGCGACCGTTGGTCAGCGAATTTTCCACCGCCTTGTCGATCATCACATCCAAATCGAAGCCGCCATCGGGGCGCGCCGTGGCCTTCACCGACGACGCCTCGATCTCGCCGCCGGTGCGGTTGTCGATGTTGAGATAGAATTGCGGCTGCATCACCACCGGCCCGGCCTGATATGCGCCCGCGCCCAGATTGTAGCGGTGGCGCGGATCGCTGCGCGTCAGCACTTCCTCGGTGTCTTCCAAGATCGTCGGCACCTCGCCCCGGCGCAGGCCTGAATAACCGTTGTGAAAGCGAGGTGCATTGGCGAACAGGTCGGGCGACACGTTGCGGGTGCGCTGGGACTGCCCGGCCATGCCGCCGCCATGCGAGACGTTGGTCGACACGGTCCCGGCTTCTGATACGCCGGTACCACCCCCGCCGAACTCGAACAGCGAGCCCCAATCGACGGAGCCTAAGAACCCCGCGATCGGTTGCGAGATTTGCGTCTTGTAAAAAATGCGCAAGATGTCATCGATGATGCTGTCGGCCATTTTAGCGAACGATTGAGAAAGCGATGTGGTGCCGCGCATCAGCGACGTAAAGGCGGTCTCCCCAGCGCGGTCTAAATTCTTCATCGCCTGTTCGGTGTGCGATGCCATGTCACCGGCTTCGTCGGCGATGTCTTTCAGGCCGCGCGTCACACCCGCCGACCATTCACGCGACGATCGCAGATCCTCTTCCCGCGCGTCGGCCAGCATCTTGGTGTAGACCTGTTCGACCTGGTTGGAAAAGTCCGTATAACCTTCTGCGGTCTCATCCAGACCCGCCATGGCTTGGTTGCGCCATTCCATGGCGGCATCCGCCGCCTGCTCGTAGGTTTTGGACAGCTTTTGAAATTCACGCGTGATGTCTTTGGTGGTTTTTAGGTCATGGCCGGGACCCGACGCGACAGGCGGGCTGGACGGCGCTTCAGCACCGCTGCTTGTGCGAGCGGCTTGCGATTGGGCCATGCGCGCAAAGATGCCATCGACAACGGCCTGGGTGCGGGCTTCAAGGGTTTGTTCAGGCGGTTGAATTCCTCCATCACGTTGGTTTCCAGCACCACGCACCAATGTAGGCAGGGCATCCGCACCGGGATTATTCTGGGCGTTGGTCTGATCTTGACGGTCCAACATGCGCATGACGATTGGCGAGACGTCGCGCCCGATGGATTGGTTGAAATCATATTGCTTTTCATCCCACCATTGTGAGAACGAATCCCAAGCCCCCATGCCTTCGTTATCGCTTTCGAAGGCCCCGCCTTTTTCGGTGGCACCGGCCCCCAACTCGCTCATGTGCTTGTTGGCATAGGACAGCGCACCCAAAACGATCATGCCTTTTTTGCCCAGGAACAACGCACCGATGAGGCCCCATTCGCGCACGAATTCCGGCAACTGGCGATAGCCGTCCCAGATGTCGCTGATGCCGTCCCAGATCGTGTCCACGGCGGGCGAAACCGCATCGACGATGCGCGCAGTGCCGAGCATGATTTCAGTAGCCATTTTTACGATGTCTTGGCCCATTTCTTGGGCGTGTTGGCGCACCCCGTCGGCATTGGTGGTGAATTCATCATCGATGGACTGAAACGCAGCCTTGAGGAAGTCATACGGTCCACTGTCCATCACCATATTCTGGTACTGGAACCATTTGTCCCCCATCATTGATGTGATGCCCGCCCAGGTGTTGGCGAGCTTGGCAGTCGCGCCCTTGAACTTCGAGTCAATGGCCTCCCAAGACGCAAACAACATGCGTTGCGTTTCTTGGGCCGAGTAGCTGACGCCCGCCTGAAAGCCGAGCATCGCCAATACGCCGCGTTCGCGAAACAGATCAGCCGACGCTGCGCCCGCACTCATCATGCGGATGACTTGTTCTGTGGCTTGTTGGATGGGCAATCCCGACGCGGCGGCGAGGTCTGCGATCAATGGCATCCAGCGTTTGACTTCTTCGACACCGCCTTTGACCACGCCGGACAGCTGGGTCGCAGCGCTCATAATTTCCTGATACTGAAACGGCACCCGTCCGGCGAAATCGGCCATGTCCTTAAACAGGCGGTTTGCTTCACCGATGGAACCCAACATCACTTCCAGGCGTACGCGGTATTGTTCCGATACGCTGGCGGCATCGATGAACGACTTGACCACCCGCGCGGCCATTCCTGTAGCCAGCGCCAACATTGCAGCATGGAGCATCCGCGCGCGCCGCTCGGCACCGTTGAAACTCTGCCCCATGCGTTTGGTTTGTTCATTGAGAAGTTTAGCTTCGCGCGCGGTGCTCTTGCTTTTGCGACCTAACTTGTCGATGTCTTGCGCACCACGATCTGCATTTTTTCCGGCTTTTTTTGCTTCTTTGCCAAACTTCTCAAGCTCTGCGGTGGAAAGGCGAACTTCACCCACAAGGCCGTTTGCATCGGCCTTCAGGGTAATGCCCATTTGGATTTGTTCGCTCACCGATGGCTCTCCGCAATTTCACTTAAGGCCGCGTATTCCATGACGCGCAGTTTGTTGAACAGTTTCGGCGTTGTTTCGATCCCGGCCAGACGCGCGGTGGGTTCAATCGCTTGGTAATCAAGGCCCATCGGCGCACCGTCGAGACCGGCGAAACGCCACTGTGTTTTCAACATCACAAACAATCTCACTGCATCGGCATTGGCCGGGTGTATCAGCAAATCTTCCGGCTCATCTTCACCACACCATTCAGCGATAGCTTCAGGCGGTACGCCGAAAGCTTCCAGGTCTTCTATGACGTCTTTTTGCCCCTGGCTTTCGCTGCGCGCCGCTGAGCCCTGGACCCACCGGCGGGCGACGTCTCTGAGTTTTTTTCCTCTATGCCCGCGATAGAAGAGAAGAACGCCCGGATCATTGCGGCGCGCACATAAGTGATCTTCAACAGCTTATCGCGGTTGGTTTCGTTGAACGGTAGGTCCTGAGGTTTTTCACCTTCGGTGGTGCTGGCGATGGCGACACCTTTCCAGCCGACCAGAACTTCCTTGAGCAGGTCCACATCATCGCCGTCGCGGTCAGATTCCAGCAACTCGTCGATTTCGTCCTGGGGTAAGGCCAGAAACTCGGCTTCGAAAGTTTCTTTTTCAAACCTCCCACCATCGACCGGCTTGCTGGCGGTGATCGGCCAAAAATAGGTGTAGTCATCCTGAATAACGAACATGTTTAAGAGTCCTTAAAAGGGGCCTTTAATGGCCTTTAAAGCTGATTATTTAACGGTGATCTTCAGCTCGTCGTCGCCGGTGTTGGGCGTCACGTTCAAGCTCATGTCCAGCATGCTGATCCCGTCCGATTCCGAGTATTTCGGGCTCTGGATTTGCACCTTCGGCGCATCGAACTGGACGATGTTGCCCGCCGTGAGACCGTGCACCACCTGCACCGCATCGAGCGTCGCGGCCTTGGCGATGGTGAAGAAGTTCTTCGTGCCCAACGCCGGAGCCTCGAAGCTGGTCGAGCCCTTGGCCTCGCGGTCGCCGAAGTTCACGCTTTCGGAGTTCACCAGATCGCGGTGCTTGACCACGTTGCCGAGGTCGAATTTCACGTTGGCCATCACGCCGCTGTAGCCATGCACCGTGAACGTCGGCGTGTTGGCGTTGTTGACCGGGATCGGCGTGGTGAAGGCGGTGAAGTCCGGCGTTGGCAACGCAGCCGCGACCGGGTCGGACCACAAGCCGATGAAGCGGAATTTGAAGTGCGGAATTTGGTTTGCCGCCAGCTCGATCGTGACGTTGCCGCGCGCACCCAACAACGGGTGAAGGTTGCCGTCGTTGTTGAAATAAAGCGTCGCGGACTCTTCGCCGGAACTGACCGGATCGTATTGAACGTCGGTCAACGCCGTGATGGTTTCCGCCATCGCGCAGGCGCGCAGCAACGGACCATAAGCCGGCGCGGTGCCTGCCGCGCCCGCGCCCGCGATTTCGACGGAAAATTCACACGACACATGGGTGCCGACCGGAATGGTCGGTTCCGAGCCCAAAGTATCGCGCACCAACCCGCGCGATGCGTTATCGCCTTCCAACGGGTTGATGGTGACGTCCGAAATCATAATCGCGTTTGCGGCACCGGTCGGCACCGGGTCGGTGCCATAGACCGTCTCGGTCTTGGCGAGGATGACCTTTTTTCTCCACTTGAGCGGCATGGCTCACTCCTACTTGTTCGCCGCGATCGGGGCGCTTGCCGGGACCGGGTCTTGGGTTGGGGACTGGGTTTGGGCGTTGCTGCCCGGTTCGCTCGACGGCGCACGATCCACGCGCACGCCTTGGGCGTCGCGCGGCGCGTTGCCGTCCGGGTGATCCTGGGTCGGCGCTTCGACCTGTTTGATCTTGCCGCCCTTGGTTTGTTCGTAGCGTCCGCCGGTGCGTGACATGACGGGTCTCCTTTACTCGTAGTGTTGGGTGAACAGGGTGCAACGCGCCGAATGGCACAGCACGCCCGAAAACATCACAGGCCCGCTGTCATCGACTTGCAGACCCGCCGCTTCGTTGAGGGTCATGGTGTCGATCAATCCGCCCAGATCGTCGTCGGCGCGAATGGCTTTGCGCACCACCTCAAGCTGATCGTCGAAGGTTTTCTCACTGGCCTGATCGTCTTCAAAACTCAGATATTTGCGCACCTGCCATCGGTTGGTGACGATGTCGCGGCCCATGCTTGGGCTGGCGACCTTTTGCGACACGCGGCGGATGATCCAGGCGTTGATGCGATCGGTGGCGCCATCGACAAACATAAGACGAAACTCGTCCTCGTCTTCGGCATAGCGCTCGAAATCGTGAACGGTGCTGCTGGCATCATTGGCCGCGATCAATGCCTGGATGGCCGCACGGATTTGGCTCAAGGTCGCCATCACGTCGCCCCTTTTGCTAAGTTGCGGACGATGCGCGCCTGCATGGCTTCATACATGCGCGCGATTTGCGGCTGGTTGGCGTTGAACGCATTGGTGAACATGAACGCACCTTCGGTACCTTCCCTGGCGATCTTGGTGGAAATCGCCCAGGCCACACGCTCGCTTTCCTCCGGCGCAATGTTGAGCTTGTGCTCGACCCAATCGCGCAATGGCTCGATCGGTGGACGGTGAGGCCTCGACCCAAGTTCAAGAGGAACGATGTACGCCAGCGGCGAACCGACCTCGCCGATCACGCTCTCGGCCAGGCGCTGCGGTTCTTGAGCCGCGATCGATCCACTTGCTCCGCTGCCGCGACCGCCAACACCCAACGGCGTGCGTTCCTTGGTTTCGCGTTCCAGCAACATCGTCGCGGCCACGGTCGTGCGCACCATCTCGTCAAGCGCCATATCCGGCGCGACGCGAAAAGCATGGGCCAGGTCGACCACACCCTGCATATCCAGATCAATTCCCAGGCCGCTCATTTATCTGAACCTCCGGGGATGCGTCAGGCGGTCGCGCCCGCGTGAATCGTCCATCTGGAGATTGACCACGGCACCGGCAGCAACGTTGCGCTTGGGGTCCAGGCCCAGCTCGTCGAAATAGCGCTGGCGTTGCTCCTTGGCACGCCGCGCATACCCGCCGCCGATGCTGCCGTGATCGACGCTATCGGATTTGAGAGTGGATTGTTTTTTGCCGGTGTGCAGCGCCGCCAATTGATCTAGCAGCACGGCTGCGGCCCAGGCGGACACGGCTTCTCGGTCGTGTTCCGGTACGGTGTCGGTCACGCCATCGACGGTATGTTTGGCGGTGAACCGCACGCGCAATGTGGCATCGGCGGCCATGGTTTCGGCCAGCATGATTTCAAAGCCGTTGAGGCCTTGGTACAGATCCCAACCTTCCGGGTTGAGCAGTGCCGGGGGTACGTTTCCGATTGGGTATTCCAATTCGGTGATGACGCTGAATTCGGCTTCCCAGCTGGCGGGCAGCGCCTGAAAAGAACCGGCCACGCAGGTCACGTCCTCGGTGACCACGCGGGGCCGGTCTTTGGAATAGCGAAGAACGGCGAGCGCAATGGCTTGGTCGCGATCGGCGGTGGTGATTTTACCACCGCTGTCGCGGACCAGATCGTCAACCAGATCTTGAAAATCTGAAAGCGCCATTGCACTCGCCCCGGTTAATTACGAACGACGGTAAGCAGGACGTCGATGTCATCCCACGTCGGAGAGGTGCCGCCGATCGCCAGATCGATGGTGATCACGCTTTCATCGGCGACCTGGGAACTAGCGAGGGTGGCCTCCGCCACCGCACCGGCCGTCACCGCAACCGGCGCAGACAAAATCGTGGTGCCGTCATCTTGCACATCGACGGTCAAGGTCGGCGTTGTGCCGCCCGACGCCCGCGCCGATGCAGACACCCCCAGCACCTTCGCCTTGAACGGCAATTTGATGCGCGCGGCGGCGGCAGTGGTGGCGGTGAACTGGCCATCCAGGTGAACCGGGATCAACACCACACCGGGCGTGGCCACCGACACATTCGCGGTGGCGGCGTAGGTGGGGGTTACGGGAGCCATCAACGCGATCGCGCCGAGGGCGATAACGGCGGTGATGCCAAGCAACAACTTCTTCATTTGAATTCTCCTAGAGGGTGGGGAGGCCGCGCCGCATCGCGCCTCCCCATGCTTTTGGCTCAAAGTACGGAGCCTTCAGGTATGGCTGGCCTGGGTTAAGCGACCACGGCCTTGTGAACGCCGCGATGGTCGAGCGCCGCGCCGCCGTAGATGTGGCGGATCTTGTAGGTCAGCTTGTCGTGGCTGAACATGGAGCCGGAGTTCGGAGTGTCCTGGACGAACAGTTCCGGTTCTTCTTGGCCATCAAGGAAGCCCAACTCAAGGGTCGGAATATCCGCCGGGTCGGCCATGGTCACCCAGTCGGTAGCGTCGGTCCAATACCACACCGGGATGATGGTCGGCTTGAGTGTCTGCACAAACGTTTCATCAATGTTGGTGTTTTTCTTGAACAGATCCGTGGCGGTTTCTTCCAGGTCGGCGGGAACAATCAGATATTTGATCGGAATGCCCATCAATTCACCCGAGTCCAGTTCCGTCTGTTTGCCGTGCAACAGACGTGCAGCGGCAAATGCAGCAGCGGACAAGGCTGTCGCGCTGAGGTTACCGTGACTGGCATGGAATAAAGCCACGGCGTCATAGCTCATGGTCGGCGGGACGCGCAGGAAATCCATCACGAACTTGCCGAGTGTGCGCTTGGCACCGCCAGACAACTTGGTCGGGATGCGACGAATAACGCCGCTGTCATCATTCTTGATCGTTTCCAAGGTGACGTCTTCGGTGCCACCACGTTTGGAGACCGAGTAGCTGACCTTTTCATCGGTCGGCGAACTCAACGCGACGTAGGGGTCACCTTCTGCAACAGCCGGAAGATCACCATAGCCGCCCCAACGGGTGCGGTCCTGGGCGCGGAAGTCATTGACGTTGACCACATCGACCAGCGGACGCCAGATATCGTAGATGCCTGGCATGTTGTAATCGGCGATCATACGCCGGGTGATCGAATCCCCCAGGACCGCGTCGAAGGAAGCGGTGTTCAAGGATTCACGCAAGCGCGCTTCATCGCAGTTTCGCAACTGACCGGTGATGTTCTTGTCGCCGGTGATGTCGACGTAGCACTCTTTGAACGAACGGGCATGGCGATGATCTTTGTGTTCCTTGTCGAAGAACGCATCGAGCATCATGCCAACTTTTTCGAAGCGCGTTTCACCCATTTCGATGCGGCTGGTGTCGCCTAGGCCCCGAACCGCACCGCTTTCGGTGAAGCTGGCGAGGTAATCGGTTTCGTCGGTGATGGCTTGATTGACCTGGGCTTCAGTGAAACGGTCCCGATCGGCAAACTGGCCTTTGAGTTTTGCCTTGGCCTTGGGCGGAAGGTTGGAATTATCGACCGCTTCGCGCATATATGCACGGCGCTCGATCATCACCAAATCGTTTCGGGTGACAACTTGGTCGTCGTCGTTTTTGGCTTCGCGCAGTTGGCCGTCTTCGGCTTTGCCGTCGCCTTTGTCGTCTTTGTTTTCCTTCGGGGCCATGGCTTCACGCATGATGGCTGTCAGGTCTTCGTCGGACATCGACGTGATGTCTTTGCCCTTGAGCAGATCGGGGCGTGCGCCTTCGATCAACTGGATGATCTCATCGCGATCCATGACGGAGGTCTCCTTCGCTTCGATGAGGTTGATGACCTCGCCGCCAGCACCAGGCTCGACGATCAGGTCTACGGAATGAACTTTGGAAATCTTTTGTGCGGCGCGCACTTTGCGACCGCCGTGGGTGGTGAACTTGGCGGGGCCTTGGGCGTCGATGGAAAACCCGAACAGGTTCGTCATGTTGCGACCCCACGCTTCGCGCAGTTTGACGGCGACGTCGCCGTCGGGCTCCAACATCTGCAGCGTGGCCTGGATCTCGCCGTTGTCCGCACCCTGGCCTTCGATGAAGACGGGATCGGTCAAACGGCCTACCAAGTTGCGCACGTCTTTGCCTTTGCCCTTCAGATGCTCTTCGTCGGATTTGACGAATACGCGCACGCCGTCGAACATCGACAGCGCCTCACGCAGCACCTTGTTGGGATAAAAGTTGGCGTTGCCCGACACCCCTGCGCGGATCACGCGGATGCGGAACTTGGCTTCTTTGGCTTCGCCGACGGCTTCGATGAACACGCCCCGGCTAGCCGGTTGGGTGGTGCCAGCGGGTTCAAAGGTTTCTTCGACCTCGGAGGCATCTCCCAGGGCGACGGTTTTGTCATCGCCGATCACATACGCCGAACGGTAATACTTGCCGTTCAAACGGAACACCACGTTATCGGGATACAAGGCCTCGATATACGGGTACGGCCCATCACCGACGCTGACATGGCGTTGGCGCAACGCGGCTTGCAGCAGATCCATCAATTCTTGATAGCTGCCCGCCGCCGCTTCGCGCAGCGCCTTGTCGCCGATGATGCCGGTGATGGGGACCGTCTTCATATCAGACGTCCGCGCTGGTGAGCTTTTGGCCGTCAACGGTGACGACGGTGATCACCCCATCGTCGCCCAGCTTGCAGCTGAGAACGTCGGCGGCGGTGATGGCGCGCTCGATGACCACCGCGCGGCCCTTGTCGTCGGTGACGACTTTGCCCTTTTCGATCTTGTGGACGCGGACCGTACCCTTGACGGCCTTGACCGCTTCAGCGGGGGTGAGTTCTTCGACTTGGACGGCGTCGGCGACGTCATCTTTGGCAGTCGGTGCGGCGGGGCTTTTGTCAGCCATGAAACCTCTCCATAAAGAATGCAGTTGCTGTGATCGTCTTCAACGGAAGACAAAAACGCTCAAGCGGTGGGGATCACCACGGTGCTGCATCTTTGCAAGGGGAGAGGATGTAAATAAGGGCGCAACGTTGCGCCCAGGCCGCCGGACAGGGTTCGTCCGCGTTTTCAACCCATAGCGCAATTCGATGGATTTCACAACGCGCAACCGTGCACAAGTGCATTTTCGGTGTGAACCGCCCCCTCAAATAGACTTTAAACGGCCCATTAAAAGGGGCTCTAAAGGGTTCGTTCGGGCGTAGGGCTACGGTTGGTGCTGAAACAGCCTAAAACGCGTCTACGGCGATTTACGGGCGTTGTGGATTTTATCCGGGATGTACGTTATGATCGCTTCATGACCGCCGTGCGTGCTGTAAAGTCGGCTTCAGCCTGGTGGACAGTCTTCGGACTGGCGACCGGCCTCTTTTTCGAAAGACGGGATGAGGAACCTGCGCCCCTCCACGGCGGTCACAAACTCCCCTCGATCAGCTCGTAAACATTTCCGCCCACAAGATCGCTCCGCTGCACGTACCCCCCGGTGGCCACCCAGTTGTGGTGATGATGTCGGACGCGCCGATCGACATCGGAAATCTTGACCACCAGTTTCGCCAGGCGCTGCTCGCCGCGCACCTTGAACACATAAATTAATGTGGGCTGCTTTGCGCGCTGATCCCACAGCACCGCCTGGGGTGCGCCTAAGTGTTCCGGCACCGCGCGCACCGTGCCCGGTGACAGCGCCGCGCCGCGCCGTTTCTTGGCGTCACGTTGCATATGCAGAACCTTGCGATCGGAAATGGCGATTTCACTGGTCGCGGGCACATGGCCGCGAACTTTGAGAAATTGCAAAACACGCGAACTCATTTCACCGACCGCTTCCCAGTTGCCGCGTGCATGTAATTTGCCCGCCGCCAGATTTTTGGCCCAAGTGTCAAACCCGGTCGCGCGGATCTGATTGACCCGCCGCTTGGCCAGCGATGCGCCCAACTCGTCGGGACTGAAAGGTTTCGCGCCGGGATGCATCACCTCCCAATCCGCCATATAGGGCAAACTGTCGCAGCCGCAATTGATGACGTGCCTAGCGGGGGCAGCGGCATGGCGCGGGTGCTTGATCGATATGCCGCCGACCTTGAACGACTCATCGACCTTGACGATCTGCCCATCGGCCAGATCGTGACTGGGCCGTGAATAGGTTTTGCCGGATCTGCGCCACTGCTTGCGCAGGCCGGGCATCACCTCGACGGCCTGTTCTTGGCGCAGCTGGGTGGCGGTGGAAAAGGCGCGGCCCAATTCGGTGCGCAAGATGGTGATGGCTCGACCGCGCGATGTGGTCCCCAGAATACGGGTGATTTTTCCAATGGCGTCGCCGGGGCCTTGCGCGCCGATCGCGACCAGGCCCAATTCGGTGTTGATGCGATCCGCCGCCGCCGTGGTGACATCCTTCATCTTGCCGGTCATGAACGTGCGCATGGCCATCAACTGGGCGGGGTTGACTTCCGGCACCATCGTGGCGATGTGAACGCCGCCCGCCGCAATCGGCGCATCGATCAGATCGATGCCCCCTTGCCAAGATTGCGTTGTCGCACCGGCAGCCGTAGCCGCCATATCCTCGCCCAGGTCCTTGAGCGTGCGGGCGATGGATTGCTGGATCAACGGCAATTGCCATTGGGCGAAGTCGCTGGGCTGGGCGGCAAGCTGGGCCTGGATGCGCGCCGATGCCAGTTTCAGCTGCCGCACCACCTCGGCGCGGGTGTCGCGGATGATCCGCGTTTTGACGCGACGGCGCTTGGCGCGCTCACTGCTAAAGGCTTTGTCGCGCGGGTCGGCCATAATCAGGCCTCGTCAGACAGAAGATCATCTTCCAGATCCTCATCGATTCCGGTGAAGGCATCTTCTTCGCGGCGCTGCTCCGCTTCGGCGCGGGCGGCCTTCAGCTCTTCGTGTGGATCGATGTCGACTCCCAGCTGCACGGCGATCGCGGAGATCATTTCAAGCGCGGTCATTTCCGTCATCAAGTGGCGATCGATGGCGGCGGCGCAAGCCACCACCACTTGGCCCAATGCGGCGGCGTATTTGGTTGTGTCTTTGGCGGTCATTTCCGGGAACTGGGCGACGGGCTTCAACTCGGCATCGAATTCGGTCGGATCTGGCAGCGGGCCGGTGGGGTCCAGGCGGCGATAGATGACAAAGGTGGCGATCTCTTCAAGCATGTACTTGAGATAAGCTTGGCGCATGGCGAAGACTTTTTGCGTTGGCTCGGCCATGCTTTCGCCGGTGGCGCGATTGACGTCGCCGCCGCCGCCGTACCAATGCTCCGGCACGGTAGCGCCGCCCAGGACGTGATTGCGAAACAGGCGTGCGTTATCGTTGCTGTCGGCAGCCCCCAATCCCGGCGTGACGGCGTTCCACGTTTCGCTGTCGTTGTGCACCCGGACGCTGGCGGGGCGCGGCGCACCGATTTCGCGGGCGCGGGCTTCGACCTCTTCCTTGGTCGCCCCCTTCATGGTCACATCCCACAAAAATGCACGGAGCAGGTTCATGCGCTCCAACTCGCCGAACAGGAACTGATCGTAGCCATCCAAATAATCGGCTTGAGCCAGCAAATCGGAATGGCCTCGTGAGGCGTTGGACAGATCGTTGACGGAGAAATAAAAGCACTCACCATCGGTGAAGGTCTCGCGGATCTGCTGGGTGCGCTTGGTGAACACCGTTTCAGGGCCGTTGACGATCACTTTAAAGCGGCTTTTGAGGCCCTTTTTATTGCGATGGGTGACGATGCCGATGGGCTGTTCGGCGTTGTCTGGGTCGGTGACCACGGTCTCGATGCGTCCCGGATCGATATAACCGAGACGGACATGACCGTTATATTTGTTCACAAACACCGGATAGCATTGCTCGCCGTACAGCGCCAATTCGCGCACCTTCTTGGGAAGCTTGATGTTCATGTTGTTGATGGGGTCGTTCCAAAACGCATCCAGGTAATCTTGCGCGGTGGGGTCTGAAGACGAAAGCGACACACCATCGGCCAACATATAAGCGATCGGCAGCTCGATCAGCCGGTTCGCCAGTGTGTTGGACTTCCACAAAAACACCGCCAACTCTTGCATGCGGGTTTGCGTCATCGGCGACAAATCACGGTTGCTGTCGCCGGTCAAGCGCCGCCATTGATCCTCGTCCGCGTCCACGAAAGCCCCCGCCGCTTCGACGAACTTTTCCTCATTCGGATCGATGACGGTTTCCTTGGGGCCAAAGAGTTTCGCTCTCAGATTATCAAACATGGCTTCCTCTCCCAAACATCGACCCCACCGCACGCTTGAGCAACCGTCCGGTCACTTGGCGGCGGCTTTCGGGAATGTAGGCTTCGGGGTCGTTGTCGTTGGTGGTGCCCGCTGCGGGCTCAAATCCTTCAATGGTCGCGGCCCAGGCCAACAACCCGGCAACGGTGCTATCGCCGTGGCGCGGCAGGCCATCCGCGCCCTTGATGCGCTTGTCGTCCATTTTTGGGCGGCCTTGATACAAGATGGCCAGGCGGTGATCGGCGATGATGTCTTCGGAATCAGGCACGATGATCGAACGATCTTCATAAGCCGCGCGGTATTCCGGGAAATATTTGGCGTACCATTCCACAGTCGCCTTGACGCATTCGATCTTGCTCAAACCATAACGCTGCTGAGCTTTCTCCGCATGGGATTGACCGTTGCCGCGCGCATCGAGCTTGCCGTGGTGCCAGTTCGGCAGCGCGTCGAGAAGATCGAACAACACCTGTTCTTGAACGTCGAACGGGATCTTGCGCATTTCCAGAATGAATGCGGTGCGCCACAGACCGGCGGCTTCTTCCTGCAACACCCAGATCACCGACAAATCGCCATCGCGGCCAAAGTCCTGGCCGAACACAATGCGCTTGTCGGTGGGCAGGTTGTCGATGATCGGCTTGATGGTGTCCAAGAACCAATCGCGCGCCTCGCCCAGGCGTCCATCGTCCATGAACCAGTCGCCGGGCCGAGTGAAATGCACCACCGGGATGCCCGCGACCATGCAGCGCTTGATCATCGCACGGCTGAAGTACGCGCCAGATCCGCGCCGGGGTTTGCAGAACAGTTCCTCATCGCGGGCTTCGTTGTCGTTGCCGTAGCTCTTGAGTATTTTCTTGTACCATTTGTCGTGGGCCTCGGCGGTGTTTTCCCAACCGCGCATCAGGCACACGCGTGCAAAAAGTCCGTTATCGTCGGCATCCTTGAATGTGTAGCGGTGCAGGCTGTAATCGAAGTCACCCTTTTTGATGTCATCGATCAAAATCTTAAACGGGCTGTCTTCACCGTTGTGGGTGGAGATCACGCGGATCTTGCCGCCCCAGATCAACAGCGCGTTGGCCGCATTGATGACCTCTTGCACATCCTTGTGAAAGGCCGCTTCGTCGATCACCACCACGCCCTGTAGGCCGCGAATATTGGCCGGGCGAGACGACAGGGCGACGATGGCATACCCTGACGCAAATCGAATGCGATAGGCGTTGATGAATTTACTTTCGCCGCTGGGCTGTTTGTCTTCGAACAGGAACTCTTCGACCGTGGCGCCCAGCTCCTTGCCAACCACGCGGGCGAAGTGGGCGCAATAGCGAATGAATTCCAGACCCTTTTCTTTGGTGTCGCCAATGTAGAACACATTGTCGCCGCCCGCCGAGCGTTGGGCCGCCGCGATCAGCGTGCAGTCCAAGGCCTCGGCGAACGTGATGCCGGTGCGCCGCCCCTTTTCACAAAGCTTGAGATCAGATTTGTCAGCAACCCAGTCTTTTTGGTGTTGCATGAAAATGCCGTCCGCCAGCGGATCGAGGTCTGCCGGTATTGGCGCACAGATCGGAAGAGCCTCAAGCAGGGCGACGCCTTCAGCCATTCTTTTTCTCCGGCACACCCAGGAAATCGCGGCGTAGCTTGGCGATGCTCTCAGGCGATAAACCCGGCTCACCTTCCGCGCTGGATTCTTCAACGGCCGCATCCAGTTTCTTGACCATTTCCTTGGCCACGCTCTCGCGGATCTTCAGCTCGCGATCCAGATCGATCTTGTTGGCGCTGGCCATGTCTTTCAGCGCCTTGGCGAGAAAGAAGACGCTTTGTTCGTTGAAATCATCGCCATCGTTGACCATCAGGTCGAACGCGATGTTACGCAGCACCTCGACCAGCAAGCGTCCGTGCTTGCCTTCGGCAACGTCGGGGCCGAGTTCCTTGACCAGGGCTTCTGTGACGACGCGCGATTCTCGCAGCTTCGCGCCCAGCTTCTCGATATTTTGCTTATGGCGACCCAGCGATGAACGCCTGATGGTGTCGTAACCTTTTTCACCCAACCATTCGAGAAGCTCGTCGATCGTCCACTTGCCGCTCATGATGAGTTGATCGAGGGCCTTGCGATCCTCTTCTTCAAGCTCGGTTTCAATCTTGCTTTTTTGACCCATTGAAAGCCCCCTTTAACGGCGGCTTGGACGGGCGACGCCGTCGATGATGTCCTGGCGCTCCAAATGCAATTCGCCCCGGCGTTGCAGCTCGGCGACCCACAACTTGCCGTCCGCGATCTTCTCGATCGACAACGCCAGTTCCGTTTCGAGAAACTGCAAGTCTTCGCGCAGCTCGGTGTCGTTGAGGTTGTGGCCGTAGGTTGCCAGCGCCTTTTGCAATACGCGTTCGTTGAGCGAACCGGCGCGATCTTCGGCAAGCAAGCGCAAGATCACCAGGCGGCGGTCTTCTTGAAACACTTCTTTTACGCTCATGATTTGGCCCCCTTCATCTGGGCTTCGACCAACAGGTTGAGCGGGCGCTCGACCCGTTCCATCGATTCCTTAAACCCGGCGAGGCGCTCATTGAGGATGCCGATCTCGCCGTCCATCTTGGTCATTTGCTGCAAAGCGTTGTGAAAGTCGCGCGCGCCGGGCAGCGCATCGAGCTTTGCCTCTTGAATTAAGAGCCGCTGTTCCAGGCCCCGATTTTCTTTTTTGAGATCCTCAATCTCGCTTTTGTTGGCCCCTTGTCGCGTCACGATCCAGGTGTAGATCGCATTGCCGACCATGCCGATGAGCAGCAGGACTTCGAGCCAAAATTTGGCGGCGGCGTAGTCCATCATTTCCCCCGGATTGCTTTGATCAAATCGGCGAGGCCTGAACCTGCCGCCGCAACGGTGGCGACGTGACTTTCCAGAGGTCGGCCTGCTTGAATTTCAAATTGCTGAGCTTTGTCTGCCGCACGAACGCCGAAATACGTTTTGACGATCGAGGCACACACCCAGAAACTTGCGATCAGCGGCCCCCAGATCATTTCGGTCACTGGCGAAGCTTGAGCCACAAGAGCCCAAAGCGACACATCGGGAAATGGCTTGCCAGCAGCCGCAACCATCAACCGCAAGGCCCACTCGGCAATGGTGATGATCATCAGCCACTTGAATGTCGTGGCGAACACCTCGATCACGCCCATGGCGCGTCGGGCAATCTCGGGCCGCGCGGTGGCGCGCTGTTTTTCTGCATCGCCATCAGCGAGGGCGACAAAGCGCTGGGTGTCGAGGACTTGTTTCTGGAGGCTGGCGGCGATCAACTGCTTGGTGATTTCGTCGCGCTGGTCGGCGGGCAAGTCGTCAATCCGTGCGCTCAAATCTTGGGGCGTCACGTCATCACCGACATTTTCGCCGGTGACCGAGTTATAGATTTTGCGACCAGCGTTGATCAGCGAAGGCGCGGCCAAAAACAGTTCGAGGACGCCCATCACATACGCCCCCGCTTGTATTCACCCAACATGGTGCGGCCTTCG
The DNA here is from genome assembly GCF_036568125.1 of Magnetovibrio sp. Lineage (NCBI taxonomy): Bacteria > Pseudomonadati > Pseudomonadota > Alphaproteobacteria > Rhodospirillales > Magnetovibrionaceae > Magnetovibrio > Magnetovibrio sp. The sequence goes on along the minus strand of NZ_DATCTF010000017.1, from coordinate 14,192 downwards.
GCGTCGCGGTCCCAGGCGATCGTGCCCCAGACCAGCAACCCCAAGAACACAACGTCGATCAAGCCGCCAACGCCCGCGCCCCAACAGGTGCCGACGTGGGTTTGCCAAAACAGCCAACCGACCAGCCAGCCCAGAGAAGCAGACAGGGCGACAAAGCCGATCATAAAGGCGGCAAGCAGCAAACGTGACTTGGTGGTAAATTCGCGCCAGGTGATGCGCGCGCCGTTCCAGATCAACTTGAGCATGTCAAACCTCCACGCCCGAAAAGTCGGGCCAGTTGGGAATGTCGAAAACTTCCACGACAACGGGGCCGTCGATGGTGGCGTTCAGCAAAGCCATGTCGCGGTCGAACACGCGGATGCAGCCATACGTGGCCATCAAATGCTCGTCGCCCCGGTTACCGTGAATGGCTAGGCCGGTGCGTCCGTTCTGCATCGCCTTGAGCGCATCGCCGGTTTGGCCTTCCAGCAAGATGGCATAGTGCCCGAAGGTGCGGTGCTTGGATGGAAAGGCCGAAACCCGCGCCGGGCGATAAAGCCCGGAGGGCGTGTCGCCGTAGGGTTTGGTGGGGTCGCGGTGGGGGTTGTCGTAAAGTGCCGCGTCTTTGTTAGCGGCTTTGCCCCGGCAAGGGATGTCGTAAAGCACCTGAGCGCCGCGCGGATCGAACACGCGTATGAAGCCCGGTTTCCACCGGTCGGTGGGCAGATAGACGTAGATGCGGAATGGTTCGTGTGTCATGCCCGCGATTTTGCGGGCTTGGCGCTCACAAGGTTAGGGCGCAACGTTGCGCCCACTTAGGCGCAGTCGTCGAACATATCGATTTGTCGGGTGGGTGTGTTGCCGGTCAGCCAATACTGGATCGTGCGGCGGGTCACTTTCAGCTCGACGGCGATCTTTTCTTGAGACCATCCCCGCGCGGCCAGGGAAAACGCCAAGGCCTTTTTGGCCAGCGGGATGGTCAACCGCTCATTGGCCAAATCCTTGACGATCTTTCGCGCCGCGTCAATCCCCACAATTTCGGCCAGCACTGAGCCCTCGGCTTTTTGCGGAATTTGCAGCCGCGATCCGCCCCGCGCCAACGCGATCTTCAAGGCCGTCTCGACGTCGGACGCGTCGGCGATCACTTGCAGGCCGTGGGGAAGCGGCTCGGCCATGGCTTAGGCATCCTCCCATTTCGGGACGAAGAAACTTTGCGCACCTTTGCAGGGTCGGAAGGGCAGCGTCTTCGCGTCGGTCAAGACCAGGCCATAGGGGCCGGTGAACCATTCGGATGAATGTTCGCTGACACAATCGGTGATGGTCGCCTTGCCGACGATGCCGCCGGTCTTGAACGTGGTGGGCAGCTCATAGCCTTGGGCGCGCAGATCGATGACCGCTTGCTCGTCAATGGTGAGGCTGGCGTGAATTAAGATCGGCCCGCGCCGTTTGAAATTCTGGCTGCGGTTTTCGATGTCCTTGCCCAGATTGAGGATCGCCCAGGGCCAAGGCTGGCGAATGCTCAACGCGCGCAGGCCTTCCCATTTGCCGCACGCCGGATCGTTGGCTTTGATGTCCGTGGCCTTGCCATTGGTCCAATTGGTCAGCGCGCATTTGAAATAACTGCGCCCGCCGTAACGGCCATTGTTGACGATGTGTATGCAAGTCTTGCAAAACTCGCCCTTTGGCCCTTCGCCGGGATAGCCCGCATGGCCGCGTTTGGGTTTGTAGCGTTTGCGGTCGATCGCCGCTTGGGGCAACAGCATCAACTGATCAGCCATGGTCTTGATCCTCATCGAACCCGGTGACCAGGCGCGGCGCGGGGCGGCAGGTCACGAGACAACGAAACACCGTGTCGTAAATAAAAACGATACGCTGGCCAGCAACGCGCATGGTGAGGCGGTATCGCGCCTGGCCCGGTTGGATGAACGCCGGATACATCCGCGCTATGGCGCGCTCGATCCGTTCCAGGTCGGTGAGGTCGAAGCCATAGCCGTACTTGTCGGCGTGCTCGATGGTGTTCAAGTGGCACTTCCAGCGAGCCGCCATGACTTTGGCGCAACGGCGACCGGGAACGAAAACGATGCTGTTCATGACTTCGCCTTCCATTCCTTGAGGGTTTGGCATCCGTGATCGCCCAGCGATTTGCGGATTTGCGCGCCGAGGTTTTCGATGGCTTGGTCTGTCTCTTCGTCGGTCAATTGGGAAAGAATGGCTTCGCCGAACATGCTGTCCTTGAGGTATTCGCGCAGGGATTGGTTGGCGCTCAAGGCCGGGCAGATATCCATCAGGACGCGCCACTGCGCCTCGATCACGCGGTGGCGCGGCATGTAAACCGGGGGCATGCCGACAAAGCGATACGGCTCCCAGCTCACCCCGGCCTCGCGGTTGGCCATGGCCTTGAGCGCTTCGATCACCTTGTCTGACTGCTCGATGTCCAGCCACTGAAGCGCCGCGACGCCACGCTCGCGCCCACCAGTGACGCGCTTGGCAAAATTCACCAGCGCTTGTTCCGCCGGTTCGCGCACCACGCCCAGGTGATACAGCGCAATCCACAACGCGCGCATCTTGCCTTGCATCTCACCATCGGCCAGCGGACGCCTGCCCGCGCGGGCCGGGGCCTTCTTGGTGGGCTTGAAACCTTGGCGCTTGAGGTGATCGAGCAAATCTTCCAGCTCGGCGATCGTCAGTTGCGTGGCCGAGGACTTGTCGTAGCGCACGTCCAACACATCGCGATAAATCTCATCGGACCAGCCGAGCTGCTTTTGCCCGATCTTGATCTTCGCGATCATGCCTTTGCGGGCACCGGTGGTTTTGATTTTGCGTGCGGCTGACATATCGATAAGCCCTCGTTTACACACCCAACTGGTAGGTGATGTTGATGTTGTCTATGTCGTTGAAGTTTGGTCCGAACTCGACAATCTCTTGGAGTGCGGATATCTCTTCGATTTCCTGTGTGTCGTTGGTGCCGTCCTTGAAGGTAATGACGACCTTCCAGCGTTTGGTCTCTGTGTCTGTCGTAAAAAACATCAGTCATTCCTCCTAAACTTCCGCCGCTTCCCGGCGCATGTACTTCACCATCTTGGCCGGTGTGATCCCTCCGACCGTTCCACACGTCCCGCAATGAACGCGCTTCCTATCAATGGTTCCGCCTCCAAGACCCGCGCACGTTGGGCATTTGAAAAGTGTTTCTTGATCCGGGTGCGCTTCTATTTCGATGGCTTCTTTCAGCAAGTCTTGTTTGCGGCCCATGTTTGCTGTCCTCTCGTTAAGCTGCGGCTGTTTCGTCGTCTGGTTCCATAGCGTAGAGGCACTTTTCCAAGGCCATGCGTTCGCTCATATCGATGGCGTGTTCTTTCAAGGCTTTGATGGCGTTGTCGATGGAAAGGCCGTCTTCGTACTTGTAAACACCCCAATCTTCGAACGCGCCTTTCTCAGCCATTACGCTGCGTGCGAAGTCGAGCGCTTCCTCTTCGGTTGGTTTTGGTTTGTTACGGATAAATTCGCGTGTGCTGGTCATGTCAAAAATCTCCATACGTTTGCAGTCCGGCCATTATTGGAGTTCGACCGGGCATTGCGGTTATCCAAGGTCTGTGATCGACCCAGGCGCGGTTTCGTCGTTTTCGTTCGGCTGTGCGTTTTGGGACGTTTCGTTGTGATATTTGTTCCACCGGCGGCGGGCTTCCTTTAGGTCAGGTGCGTATGCGCTGTCGTAGTGCTCTTTCAGCCATGCAGTGAAGTCGACGCAATCACATCCTGTGCAGACATAGTGAGCGCGTTTTATGCTTCCGTACTCTGAGCATGGAGACGCTTTCCCACCGCAGTGTTTGCAAGGTGCGATATTGCTCATTCCGTGTTGCTCCCATCGGACGTTTCTTCGTCTGGCAGATAGGCACAATTTGTGCAGTCGTTATCACCGCACCATTTACCAGTGTGGTCGCAGTCGCCCGGTTCACGTCCACCACCCTTGGTCGTTTGCGGTTCAATCCCGGCAGCGCACATCTTGAGCCAAGCCCCGACTTGCGCCCCGACTTCAACTGGATTTTTAGGCGGAAACGGCATCTTGAGTTCGCTTTCAAACTCGCCAGATACCAGCCTCATGGAAACTATTAGCGTGTCGCTCATTTTCCCTCGCTTTCAGAAACGGACGTAGTCGCACTGCTCACCGCGTGCCCTCCGGCTGAGCGGAAACTGCCGCGCACGATTTTGGGCTGTGCTGATTTTCTCAGCGAGGTGGCGGCGCGGGTGAGCACCTCGCGCACGCCGCTGTCTGTTTCCTCGGCGGCGCGGATCAGAAGTTCGTCTGCGGATCGGCGGAGTTGGTTCGGGGTCATTGCGCAGCCCTCACTTCGTAATCGCCTGGGCGCACGAACTGGTCGCGGCATGGCGGGATCAGGACGGTGGGGACGGTGACCAAACCGGGGTATGGGTTGGGGAGGATTTGTGTCTTGTCGATCACCAGCCAGGCGTAGGCTTGAGGCAAATTGGCGCTGGGATCGAGACCGCCTTCGACTAGGGACACACGCTCAATGTAGGCTGCACAAAGGGTATGATCCTGCCAGCGCTTCCAGATGTTTATGTAGCGCGCGATGGTTTCGAGCATCTGCAACCGACCGAACAGCGCAATGCCGTCCGTGGCGCATTCCAGCGCCAGTTCAACCCACTTCTCGAAATCCTTGAACGGTGGGTTGGAAATGATCCATTGCGCCCCACCGTTGGCGAAGGGCGGCGCGTCGTAGAGCCCCAAGGTATCGCCCAAGGTTAGGAAGTCGAAGAACCCGACGCCGACACCATAATCGTGAATATCCGTTTCCCACACGTGCTCGAAATATTCGGCCAGAGTGCGCGACATGAAACGGCGGTTGGCTGCTGGCTCCCACACCGTCATTTCATCGGGCTGGTGGCGCAGGGCTTTCACGAAGATGTATTCGATGAACGCGCGCAATGCCCAGGGATGCGTCGGGAAATCGTCAAGACCGTCGCGCGGCGCGGCGCGCTGGGCCATGACGGCGGCGGAGGTGTTCTGGGCCATCAGTCAGCTCCGCCTTCGTCGACGCGGCCAAGGTCGAAGCCGATACGAACCTGGTGATAGGTGCTGAGGTGCATCGCCATACCGGTGTCAGTTTTGAACTGACGCCCGCACTTTGGGCACCGCGCACCGCCCTCTTTGGGGTCTCTGACCGCGTCCAGATCTTCGCGCACTTCTTCGTTGGTCGGAACGGTGAGTGAGGATGCAAGAACCACTGCCGCGATCGCGCTAAAATAGCCCTTACGCATCTGCTTGTTCTCCCGGCGCTTCAGCGGCGGTGGTGGGATCGAGCAAGTTCAATCCCAAGGCGCGACGCTGGTCGGGTGTGAGCTCCATGTGCAAAACATCGCCGCCGTGGTGAAGGGACAGAACCGCAGCACCGTCGTCGCCGTGTTGGATGGAGAAGTGGAAATTGGAGATGTTCATAGCTCAATAAGTCCTGTCATGAATGCGCCGGTGATCAGGGAAGCGATCTCGACCAGCGCGAGGTAAAAGGCCCAAGTCCAAAAGCGTTCGTGTGTCATGCGCCATCACCCACGGCCTTGCGCATCGGCCCGGCGTGGCCGCGCTGGTGGTCGTTGACGATGGTGGCGATGTCGGCGGCACACACGCCCCGGTCGGCGCATGCTTCCAAAGCCAGCTTGAGGAAGTCTCGCGGATCGCCGTCAATCTGACCCGCTTGGAGGGCGAGACCGTGGTGGCGCAGCTCATGAGCGGCAGCGCGAAATTCATCGGCAATTTTCAATTTTCGATGCAGCGGGAAATACTTCGCGATCAGCATCGATTGCATCAGCATGGCATCGTTTAAATTGCGGGTCTTGGCGTCCATGGTCTCGTCCCTCCGGTTGGAAGTTTCGGTTACATGCTCTCAGGGGTTGGCGCTGGGCTGACCGTCTGGGCGCTGGCCAGATCGATGGTGACGGCGCGCCATTTGTCGGTCGGTTTGTCGCGTTTGTAGAACCGCACGTATTCGCGCGATCCCTGGATGCGGATGGAATCGTTCACGGCGGCGATGGCCGCGCGCCACTGATCGTCGTCGATGTCCAGGCGGCGCAAGCCGAACAACGCGGCGCGGTTGATGCGGCCTTCTTTGTCGACTTGGAAGGCGTGGTCTACCAGGGCGTGAATTTTGGCATCCGCGCCTTCGGCCCAGTCCGTGATGCAGGCGTCAAACAGCGTCTTGGCGACTTGAAGCTCGGGGCCGAAGTCGAGATAGTCTTGGACCTGAACCTTGACCTGCTGGCACCCGTCGTAGGTTGTCAGCGTGATGTTGCCTTTCGGGCCACCTTTAGCCGCGCCGTACTGATCGGCGAGGACGTCCATGAAGGTCGCGACGTCGTCAAAGGTATGGCCGCGAAAGCGGGCGATCTGGGCATTGAGTTCTTCGGCGTGCTTGAGAATTTCGCGCACCGTCTGATCTTCGAGCTTCTCTTGGGGTTTCACCAGGCCCTCGGGAACCAAGCGGCCCTTACTGTCGCGCATGTAGCCTTCGGGCACGGTGGTGGGTGCGGTGGTGGGTGCGGTGGCGGGTGCGGTGGCGGGTGCGGTGGCGGTGATCGTGTTCATGATGGAAATCCTTCAGGGTCTAAAAACGTCGTTTTCGTGATGGGTTTGAACGCCGTTCAACAGGGCTTTGAAGAGGCCTTTAAAGACGTTCCAAAGCACATCAAACGGAGCCCAAATGCGGTAGTAGATGCGGTTGCGGCGGCGAATTTCCCTGGCGCGGCGCTTCATGCGTAGAGCCCTCCCAGATCGCCGCCCGCATTGCGTTCGCGGTTGGCTTTGGTGCAGCGGGGGCAAATGCGATGGCCGCGACTTTGAAATGGCTTGTCGCATTTCAGGCAATGCCGCGTGACAGGCTTGATTTTTTGACGATCCAGCTTGGTGACATTCGGCCCGGAAAAAGCATGCTTGGGCAGGACAGGCTTCGCGCCCGGCTTGGGCAAACGCCGGTGAACATGGGCAAGGGCGAACACCACGTCTTCCGGGGTGGGGTTGTCGAACGCATGCCCCATACCGATGTCTTCCAAAATCTGGCGAGACGTTTTGCCGCATTCGTATTCGTGCAGAGCGTGTTCGACAGCTTGTGAATAGCTGGTATCTGCAAGCTCGGCAGCGGCCTGGGCGAACGATTTGCTCATGCCGCATCCTCCGGGCCTGGGGTGCGCGGACGCGGGATGAAATGCGCGATATCGGCGCCGTCGCGGGGCGCATCAAAGCGCACAACGTTATCGGGCAAACCACCTTCGTGCTGCTGATCGATCAGCGGAATGGGGCGTGCTTCCAAATTTTTCGCGTCATCGATGGCGGATTGAATGATGGCGCAAATCATGAACACATGAGACGGGTCGGCGTTGATCCCGGTCTTGGCATACGGCTTGAGGTGCTCAAATAGCGCTTCGAGATTGCGGCTCAACATGGTCCTATCCTCCAAATCGCGAGTTCGGGCACTCTTTGCACGCCTTCACCATGCGCGCCCGAAATGCGCTGGTACGGTTGCCTTTCTGAGCGTGCGATTGGTTGTCGAGGCAAACGGCCAGGGAAATTTCTCCGGTGGCCGGACACATCACGGTCGCGGACATCAATTCGCCGCGAACACGTTCCTCGACCATGCCCATGTCACCGGGATAGGTCTTGGCGATCACCGAGCTGATCACCGAGCCGCTTTTGTAGCCGAGCCGCGCGCCGACTTTGCCCTGGCTGCCGGCATCGGCTGTTTCGGCCATAACCAACACCCAATCGGGGCAACCATTGCCCCAGGCCGCAATGGCTTTTTCGACGTTGGTGCGGTCATCACGTTTTTGATTGCCGCTCATTTCGCACCGCCTTTCGCCGCGTCGGGTTTAGGCCATACGACGGTTTTTGAGTTGGGGTCGAACACCTGCTTGACGCGTTGGATTTGCGGCGGCTTAGGCCCTGGGTCTCGGGAACGGATGAAGGCGTAACGTGCAGGCTTTCCGGGCGCGCCTTTCGACACTTCGCGGATATATCCTGCGCAGCGCATGAACTTGAGGTAATCCAGCGCGGCGGGCTCCGAGACCTGGGCCTTGGACGTGCTGGCGGCAAGGCACAACTCTCCCGCCGTGAATGCGTTCAAGGCTTTCATGGTGCGCCACATGGCCTCGGTGCCAAGGCCTTGCGTGACTTCACTTCCATCCTTGCGAATGCGCGGGGCTTCGGCTCCGACGTCCTTGACCAAGAGATAGATCGTCGATTGGAATTGTTGCCCCGGCTGATCCGTGATGGCGATGATGCCCGCGTTGGTCAGGCTATCCGTGTAGGTCTGGATGGTGCCGCGCGAAATTTCATATCCACACTCGGTGTAGATGTCGCGACGGGTAAACCCGGACTCACCGTTGCGCTTATGAAGCGTGCGGATCGCCGCCCAGATGGCGTCGCGGCCATAGGGCATTTTCGAATTTGCGATTGCGTCGGAAGATTTTCTGGCCATCACGACGCCTCCGCTGGGTCCCACGCATCGAGCGTGACGGTGGTGATGTCGTTCAGTACGGCCAACTCGCGTAGGTCATAGAGTTTGGTGACCACGCGCCGGGCGCTGCCGTTGGTGCAACTGCGCAGCTTTGCGATCACGTCGTCTTCAAAACTGAGGTTGGGGCATACCAATTGCGCCAAGACCCTCACATCGTCTTGATCCGTCGGCGCGGCCTTGATGCCTTTCAACACGCGGCTGTCAACGCGCTCCCACATTTTGAGGGCGTTGGGCATGTTCTCTTCACCAATCAGGATGATGCTCGAACCCGCCGTCGCACTGTGCTTGGAAATTGCGCGCACGATTTCGATCATGCCGCGCTTCACCAGGAAGTCGGCCTCGTCGATGATCAGCGGGCGGCGCGGATGATCGGCCAAGTGATCGCCGATCAACGCCACCGCACGGTGAATGGGTTGTTTGAGAACCGTGCGCGGCGGCAACAGGCCCAGCTCGACCATAACGGCCTCGCAAAAGGCTTTCTGTGTCCAGGTGAAATCGCACTCGACATAGAACGCGCGATACACGTTGATGGCGTACATGGCGGCGAAGGTCTTGCCCAAACCGGCGCGGCCTGAGAACAGCCCAAAGCCGGGCAATTCAGGCGGACGGTTGACCAGTCGCTCGACCAGTTCCGTGAACCGCGCGACGTTTTTCAATGGCGCGATGGTATTGACGCTGCTCTGTTGGTCTGTCATTTTATCCTCTCTTCGTTGATATCGCCCGCCTTCGGCATGCACGCCGGGGCGGGCATTTCTTTACCCGGCGAAATCTGCTCGGGTTCCGAAACTCACTTCCATCCTGTGGCGCGCCTGGTACTCGGCGGTGCCCTGATAGCGCTGCAACCACTGGCGATCCTCGGCACTCACCTGGCCACCGGCAGCGATCTTGTGTTCCAGCCCACTGGCGCGGGCATAGCGTGCTTCAGGTGTGTTCTCGGGCTTGGCCGGGCGATGCGCCGCGAGGCTTTCCACCACGCGCTCGTGCACGGCTTCCTGGCGTTTATCGAGGGGCGTTGATTTTGGTTCTGGCCGCTTCATCAGCGGATCAACACCCGGCGCTGCGGCCATGCGCACCACTTTGTTTTTTATCGGCGGCATGTTGTCGGGGATGGGCTGGGTAGCGGCGATCTCTTGGCCGGTGAGCTTGACGTGCTGCTCGTACATGGTCTTGGTGTTTTTGATGAAGGCGCGCCGCGTGCGGCCATGTTCGCGGGCGCTGGTGGTGTCGTTGAAACCAGCGGCCATGATCACATCGGCATAGCCAAGATACGAACCGTCTAGGCGATAGACGTGCAGCCCGGCGTGCAGATCATCGGGATCAAATCGCACCACCAATTTCTTGCCCATGTGACCGTGCAGGAAATCGCTCCAATAGCGGTTTCCCATCAACTTGATCGCACCATCGCGCGCGGCGCAGGTCACCCCTTCAGCGGCCAACAACCACAGTCGGCGCTGTTCCTCGGTGGCCTTTTTGATGGGTGCTTGCTCATAGGATGCAGCGAACGTTTCAGAGAACGACCGCCCCTTACAAACGGCGGCGCGGCGGTCTGTGCGTTGGTTGTGGTGTTCAATTTCTTCGTTGACGATACGCACGAAGTCTTCAAGCGGGACGGCGTGTGAACCGTAGTTTTCAGGCTTGTTGACGGGAGAGTTACCGGTCCATGCTCCGGCGAATGCAGGGTGTTTGGCTATGTCGTCGCAAAAGTCTCTAAAGGCCCTTTCAATGGGCTTTGATTGGCCGCTGTAAGGCAAGGTCCAGTGCACCTCAACACCCAACTGGGTGAGAATTCCGACCGGCTCTTCGTCCTTGATCTTGAAGCGGAAGCGATTGGCTATGCCGCCGGTCAACCACTTGGAAGCGAACCCGCGACCGTTATCGAGATAGATGTGATCGGGGATGCCATACTCTTCGACTACATCACCGATCGCGAGACGCACCGCGTCCTTGTTTTCAGATTTATCAAATCGCCAGGCCAGAAATTTACCTGAATACAAATCTTGGATCGCCACCATCATCGGGCGGATCGGCTTGTCTTCATCTGGCCACTGAACCCACACATCCCACTTGTGACCATCGGCGTTGACGGCTTCCAGGGCGTGGAAGATCGAGCGGTCGCGTTCTTGGGCTGGATACATGGTTTTGAGACGATCAACGCCATAACGCGCCAGCACGCGAACGGGCAGTGCAATCTCGCGTTCAATGCGGCGCTCAAGGGTGGCTGAAGATGGAATGGACCAGCCATGGGCTTTGGCGGCGCGTTCCAGGCGGCGATAACAGCTTTCGAACGTCGGGCGCTCTCCGCGCAGATAATCCGACTTGATCAGTTCCCATGCCTCGGGCGCGCACTCGGCGGTTTTGGTGCGGCCTATGTGACGGGGTGCAAGAGCGGGCAGCCGATCTGGACGCGGCACGCCCGCAACCAGCTTGTACCAATTGAAAACCGTTGCCGGTGTCACACCGTGGCGCGCCGCCACCGTATGCACAGCAAGGTTCTTCAGCACCCCACCGCGATAGAGCCCTTCGACCTCTTCGATGACTTGCAGTTTCTGTTTTGCTTTATCCTTGCGCGCGTCTGGCAGCGCTTCGAAGAATGCCCACAAATCAGGCGAAGCGAGGGCCGATTTTTCAACGGCTTTCGACACTTTCGCAGGGGCCATATCGGCAACGATTTTGGCCTGTGCTTTCATCGGCAAAAGTGTGTAGTGGTATTCAACGCCACCACCTCGGCCCTCACGCTTACGGGTCAACATGCCCCCGGCAGCATTTGTGCGTGAGTTCCAGCATTCCCGTTTGGCAAGCGATTGGATGCCGCGATCCGTGCCGGGCATACCTTTCAGCGCCATTGACGCCAGTTCAGCGGCGGTAAACCATTCCTTCATGACACACCGCCTTTCCAGGCTTTGCGGCATTGCTTTTTCTTTTTAGCCAGCCGCTCCATTTCTTCGGTGACCATCGCCTCATCGACGGCGTACAGATAGCGGCTTTCGATCACGACATGACCGAACATTTCTGCGATCAATTGCAGTAGGCGCACGTCGCCGGTCACCTCGATCAAGGCGATGGCGCGCGGCAGGCTAATTGCGTGATCTTCCTTGGCCTCGCTCGCGTAGTTGTCGAGCATCTCTTTGGAAACGTTCTCACCCAACCACTCGCTCATTTTCTGAGCGATTTCGTCGCGGGTTGCATCCGCATCGGTAAGGGTTTCGGAAACCGCCCGAGAGAGTTGCGACCGCAGCGTGGCGGTGCGCACGCGCTCATCTTTAAACCGCACCACAACGTCATGCGGCGGCGTCCAAAGCAAAAGCGACGGCAATGTGCTGGGGGCGGGTTTTTTCGCCATCACTTGATCCCCTTTATGGAGCCTGCCGCCAGAACACCTTCTTCAATCAAATGTTCAAGGAAACGGCGGGCGGCTTTTGGTTCACGCTTGATGGTGCGGTTCCAATTGTCCTGAAGCTTGTTAGCGAGGGCTTCAACGGGATCGACCATGGCCGCTTCGGTGTGTCCATCGATGACCTTGATCGCTTGAGTGACTGTTTTGGGGGCGTCGTCTTTTTCGCTGGTGATGACCTTCACCACCTTTACCTGTTTTTGAGGTTCCAGCTTGGCCAACGCCTCAAGTTCTGATTGATTGTCTTCGAAGTCGGTTCCGCGCAGAATTTCTGCTGCTTTTTTGGTTAACCGCGCTCCTATACGTGCAGCCCGCTCAACGGTTGTCCTGCTCCTTTGGGTGCGGGTCACAACTGTGTCGGACCAAGCCGCCAAGTTGGCGTCTTGAAAATCGGCGCTTCGACGGTCACCGCCGTGTTTAGCTTCGGGGTTGCCTTCCAGAAACAACGCTTTCAGTTCTGCATAATGCTGCGCACGCTCTAATGCTGTCAGCTCGCTGCGTTCTAGATTTTCCAACAACTCATCAGATCGCAGTTGCAAATCGTCGCCTGTCAGCAACACTGCCGGGATGGTTTCCATCCCGGCCTTCTCGCTGCCGAAATAACGATGACCGCCAGTGACGAGCCGAAACGGCTTTCCCTTGTTCTGTTTGGCAATCTCAACGGGCTGGCGTAGACCGCGTGCCTGAATGCTTTCAGCCAACTGATCGACCACCTCTGGGTCAACCGGGCGGAAGCGTTTGGAGGCGTCGATATCCGAGAGTTTGATTTCAATGATTTTCATGTCAGGCGGCTTTCACGTTTTTGACATGCCCTTTGCCCGCCCGCCTGCTATTCTTCCTCATCCAAATGGAAGGCCGAATCGGCTTGCCGGATAAGACGTAATAACGGGTTGGCCAAATGGCCTCGGGCGCGGTGTCTAGGGCTTTGGCGATGGTGGATTGCACGCCCGCATTGGGACGCCAGCTCACCTTTGAGACGCTGACCCGACTGATGCCGAGCGAAAGAGCAATCTCCGCTAGGCATGAGCCCTGTTTTTCAAGGGCAGCCTTTACGTCGCTCCAGTGCATGTCTTCGCGTCTTGCCATCGGGTCTCACAGAAGCGGTTAGGGCCGCTTTTTTGAGGTGGTAATTGGGTAACTTGTAACCCGATGTTTGACCACATGTGGTTCTTTGTAAAGACCAGAAATGGGTTTCGGTCTTACAAATTAGCTCACAAGTGGTCTTTTTTGGGAATTTAATGGTGTTTTCAAATGGTTAGAGCAACAACGAAATCACAGGAAAATGATGACGACGATTTCGGAGTTGAGGCTCTGAAGTCCGAAATATCCGAACGAATCCGTAAAACGATTCGCGAATCGGGAGGCAACGCTGTTGTGGCAGAAAAAAGTGGTGTTCCACTTCGGACGATTGGGAATTACACCAGAGGATTATCCGAGCCAAAAATTGTCTCGCTATCCCGGATCGCTAAGGCTTGTGGGGTTTCCCTGGATTGGATCGCCACAGGCGAATACTTCAAAAACACCAATGCAGCGCCAGATGAGTTGGACGAAGAACTTATGACGGCTGTCGTGCTAGAAGTGAGTAAAGCTCTTAATTTACAACAGGTTTTGAAGGATGCAGGATTTCAGCTTCCCATAGAAACCATTGCGGCAGCGTATGTAGCCACATACAGGGCTGCACTTAAAGAGGAGCGATCAAATTGATTTCAAACACTATGGTTGCATTTGCGTAAATCCCTATTTAAAGTCCCCCTTGAGTGAGACATCTTTTGCTTGCTGTTCCACTTACCCGCTCAACTATGGGCGGGGTCCAGGCCGCCTTGCCGGGCGGCCTGGACGCTTAGAGATTGCCCTCTAAACACGACAGAATGCGTCCACCCTGCCATCCCACACCAGGGCCTGGCATCGAAGGATACTGCAATTAGGGGGCCAGTGTGACTAAACAACGCCGACTTATCATTTTAAGAATATTGCCTAGCGTCTTTAAGGATTTGAATATTCAGATCAATAAAACCCACTCCATGCTTTCGCCAGTTCGGGCTTTACATAAAATGAGCGTGAACGACAATGAAGAATTGGTGCAGGATGCGACGAATGAGTAGTCGTCTCGCAATATGCCAATCCGGCTTACTCAAAATTCAAGTGCGAGAAGTGCCTGTGTGACGCCGCACTCTAAAAACAAAGTGCCTCGTGCGCGATTTGCGCCGAGGCATACATAAACGGCGATTTTCCGGGGGCGGTCCCACTAAATCCCGCCTAATCCCGCCATATCCCGCCTACTCTAATATCAAGTGTTCCCTTACATT
>NZ_DATCTF010000016.1 GCF_036568125.1 Magnetovibrio sp. | reverse complement strand
CTCGGTCCGGTATACAAAATTGACGCGGGGTGGAGCAGCCCGGTAGCTCGTCAGGCTCATAACCTGAAGGTCGTTGGTTCAAATCCAACCCCCGCAACCAATAATATCAACGGCTTAGCCTTAACCGGCTAAGCCGTTTTTATTTGTGTGGAAGCATTGATTTCATAACGGGATGCGTTGGAGTGTTTCTATAGCGATACGGTTGGCATAAACTGATAATCTCAAGTTCTGACTTTACATAGGGACCGAAGTAGGTATGAGCGCAACACTCATCTTGGCGGCGACCGGGTTTTTGGTCGGGTTTTCTTGGGGATTTAAGAGCCCTGCAAATTACTGTCACCTGGGCCGTGAAGGGGCGAAGGCATTTGGCAACCGTTTTGGCAGCGGCCTGATCAATGGCGTCATCGTCGGCGCCATTGTTGGTATCGTGTCCTACATAATATTAGGTCCGGCATAAGAGAGACGTTTCCCCGGGGGGCTTTTCAGGCGGTTCGTACTCGAAACCAGCACCATCACGCCTCTTGCCATCGCGGGACATCAACGCCCTTGATCAGCAGCCACAGGCACATCGCGAGCTCGGCGATGAGCGCCACGCCGTAGGCCGGCGTGAATGCGGCCCCAACATCGGGGACGATAAACCGCAAATAGCTTCCCATCAGATAAACCGCACCTGCAGCAATCAACAAGCCGCCGAGGGCTTTGGGGAAATAGGGCGCACGCCACACCAGATAGCCAACGACGACGCTGTTAACGCCAAAGAACAACAAGCCGAGATCGTAACCGTGCGCGTGGGCGTTTAAAAACAGCAGCACCAAGGCATGCAGTTGCTCGCTGTTGAACGCGGCCAGTTGATCGGTGCCGTTGAGGATCATCAGCGCGGCATAGTGGTTGAGCAAGTTGAGTCCGATGATGGCGGTCTGGGTCAATCGAAACGCCGCGGCCATCAAAGACAAGGTCGGGTTGACCGGGCGCAGCAAGACATAAAACAGCACCGCAAGGGCGACGTCGCTCAAAAACACCAACGTGTCGCTGACGAAGCCAAGGCGAAACAGGCCCTCGGACGCGATGATGTTGGTTGCCGTCGCAGAGGCGTCGTCCATCACGATCAAGCTTCCGCGCACGAACACTTCGCTGAAAATGCCGCAAACGATGATGACCAGATAAAGCGCGCCCGCCGTTCGCGCATAGACTTGCGGCGAGGTTGCGGACGTGTGCTCGATCATCTCGGTTCTTCCCGAATGGGGGCTTCAGCAGGCGTTGCGACTTTGCGCCGAGACCATTTTTGGATCAAGATAAACAGCATCGGTACGAAGAAGATGGCGAGGAAAGTAGCAGACAACATACCGCCGATCACCGCGATGCCGATTGCGTTTTGCGCAGCCGAGCCCGCGCCGCTGGCGATCGCCAGCGGGGTGACGCCCAACATGAACGCAAGCGAGGTCATCAAGATGGGGCGAAAGCGCATCTTCGCTGCTTGCAACGTGGCGTCGACCAGCGAGTGTCCTTCTTCGTATAGCGATTTTGCAAATTCGACGATCAAGATGGCGTTCTTGGCCGATAGGCCGATGGTGGTGAGCAAGGCGACCTGGAAATAGATGTCGTTGCTCAAACCGGCGATGAACGACGCCGACACCGCGCCGATGATGCCGACCGGAACCGCCATGATGACGGCAAACGGCACCGACCAGCTTTCGTACAGCGCCGCGAGGCTGAGAAACACCACCAGCAGAGACAACGCATACAGCATGTTGGTCTGCGAGCCCGATGCCTTTTCTTCGTAAGATATGCCCGACCACGCATAGTCGAAGCCTGCGGGCAGTTGCGCGACCATCGCTTCCATTTCGGCCATAGCCTCGCCGGAACTGACGCCGGGCGCGGCCGAGCCTTGGATGTTGACCGAAGCATCGCCGTTGAAACGTTCCAACTTGGGCGAACCGTAAGTCCAACGGGCCGAGGAAAAACTGCCGAACGGCACCATCTCGCCGGTGGCGTTGCGCACGTACCAGCGATCGATGTCTTCGGGGGTCATGCGAAACGGCGCATCCGCCTGCATGAAGACCTTTTTGATCCGGCCATTGTCGAGGAAGTCGTTGACGTACGCCGAGCCCCAGGCCGTTTGCAGAGTCTGGTTGATGTCGGCGATGGACAGCCCCAAGGTGCTGGCTTTTTCGTGGTCGATGTCGATCTTGTATTGGGGTTCGTCCGACAGGCCGTTGGGGCGCACGCCCATCAGCTTGGGATTTTGCGCCGCAAGCCCGAGCAACTGCCCGCGCGCCTGCATCAAGGCTTCATGGCCTTTGTTGGCGCGATCGATGAGTTGGAAGTCGAACCCGGACGCGTTGCCGAGCTCGCGGATCGGCGGCGGGAAAAAGGCGAACACCATCGCATCCTTGATTTGGGAGAACGCCCCCATGGCGCGCCCGACTAGGGCGAACACGCTTTGATCGGGGCGGGTGCGTTCGGACCAATCCTTGAGCGCGATAAAGCCCAACGCCGCGTTCTGGCTGCTGCCGGCAAAGCTGAAGCCGACCACGGTGAACAGGTGTTCGACGTTTTCTTTTTCTTTATCCAAGAAATAGTCTTCGACCTTCTTGACGCTTTCCAGGGTGCGTTCCGCCGACGCCCCCGCGGGGGCGCTGACCATCATGAACATGTTGCCCTGGTCCTCGTTGGGCAGAAACGATGTCGGCAATTGCATGAACAAATAGCCCAGCCCGCCGATCAGCACGACGTAGATCATGATGAAGCGGAAGGCGCGCTTGGCGATGTAACCGACGCCGCTTTGATACCCATCGCGCCCGGCGTTGAACGTGCGGTTGAACCAAGCGAAAAACCCGCTGGAATATTCCACCTGACCTTTTTTGACCGGGGTCAAAATGGTCGCGCACAGCGACGGCGTGAGAATGAACGCGATCAAAACCGACAACGCCATGGCGGCGACGATGGTCACGGAAAACTGGCGGTAGATGGCACCGGCCGCGCCGCTGAAAAAGGCCATCGGCACAAACACCGCCGACAGCACCAGCGCAATGCCGATCAACGCGCCGGTGATCTGGTCCATGGATTTGCGGGTGGCCTCTTTGGGGGGCAGGCCTTCTTCGTGCATCACCCGTTCGACGTTTTCGACCACCACGATGGCGTCGTCGACCAGCAAGCCAATGGCCAACACCATCGCGAACATGGTCAAGGTGTTGATGGAAAAACCGAACGCCGACAACACCGCAAAGGTGCCCAACAACACCACCGGAACGGTGATGCTGGGAATCAGGGTGGCGCGGACATTTTGCAAGAACAGATACATCACCAAGAACACCAACACCGCCGCTTCGAGCAGCGTGTAGACCACCGATTCGATCGACAGTTTGACGAACGGCGTGGTGTCGTAGGGATAGATCACCTTGACCCCTTGGGGCATGAAGGACTTGAGGTCTTCGACCTTGGCCTTGACCCGATCGGCGGTGTCCAGCGCGTTGGCGCCGCTGGCCAAGCTGACGGCGATGCCGGCGGCGGGCATGCGTTTGTAACGAGTGATGCGGCTGTAGTTTTGCGAACCCAGCTCGACACGGGCGACGTCCTTGAGGCGGATTTGCGAACCGTCGGTGTTGACGCGCAAGATGATGTTTTCAAAATCGTCGACGGTTCTCAAGCGCGATTGGGCGAGGATCGTCGAATTGAGCAGTTGTCCGCCAACCGCGGGCAGGCCGCCGATCTGACCGGCGGAAACGTCGGCGTTTTGCGCTTGGATGGCTTGGCGCACGTCGGTGGTGGCGAGGTTGAAGCTGAAGAGCTTGTAGGGGTCGAGCCAAATGCGCATGGCGTGCGGATCGCCGAACACCCGCACGTTGCCCACCCCATCGACGCGGGAAATGGGGTCTTGAATTTTCGATGACAGAAAATCGCCGAGTTGCTGTTGGTTGACGCTGCCGTCTTCGGAATAAAAACCGACCACCAGTAGGAAGCTGTCATTGGCCTTGGTGACGGTGACGCCCTGATTGAGGACCTCTTGGGGCAACAACGGCAAGGCTGCTTGGACTTTGTTTTGCACCTGCACTTGCGCGGTGTCGGGATCGGCTTCCGGTTCGAACGTCAGGGTGATTTGCACGTTGCCCGACGAGGCGCTCGACGACGTGAAGTAGCGCAGGTAGTCGATACCGGTGAGCTTCTGTTCGATCACCTGGGTGACGCTGTTTTCCAACGTCTCAGCCGATGCGCCGGGATAGGACGCCTGGATGGAAACCGAAGGCGGGGCGATGGTGGGGTATTGTTCGATCGGCAGTTCAGCGATCGACAGCGCGCCCGCAAGCATAATGACGATGGCGATGACCCAGGCAAACACCGGCCGGTCGATGAAAAAGCGAGGCATAACGTTTACTCCGCTTTTTCAAACGCAGGGGTGACGGTCGCGCCGGGGCGAATTTTCTGAAAGCCTTCGGTGACGATGACGGCCCCGCTGTCGACACCGCTCTCGATCAGCCAAGTGTTAGCGACGGTTTGGTGGGCTTCGATGGGCACCGGGTTGACGACATTGTCGGTGCCGATCACCCAAACCTTGAGTTTGCCGTCGCTGCCGCGCACGGCGGCTGATTGCGGCACCAGCACGGCTTCGATCGGTTTGAGGTGCAGCTTGGCGCGCACGAACATACCCGGCAGCAGCAATTGCTCGGGGTTGGGGAACAGCGCGCGCATCAGTACGGTGCCGGTGGTCTGGTCCACGGTGACTTCGGAAAATTGCAATTGGCCTTCGTGCTTGTAGGCGGTTTTGCCCGACTCATCAGATAGCGTCACCACGGGCTTCTGTTCGCCTTCGAACTGAGTACGCAGGCTCATCAGGTCGCGGCTGGGCAAACTGAGATCAACATAAATGGGGTCGAGTTGGGTCACAGTGGCCAAGCTCGCGGCTTGATTGGCGGTGACCAGCGCGCCGGGGGTGATCGACGATTTGCCGATGCGCCCGGATATCGGGGCGTAGACCTTGGTGTAGTTGAGGTTGACTTGCGCGGCCGCGACGGCCGCTTCGGCGACGGCGAGATCGGCCGTGGCCTGGTCGAGCGCCGACACCACGTCTTCGTAAGCTTGCTGGCTGACGGCGTTGGTCCTGAGCAACTTTTTGTAACGGTCGGCCTTGGCCTTGACCAGCTTGAGATTGGTCTGGGTTCGATACAAGTCGGCAAAAGCGCTGTCGTACTGGGCTTGGTAAGGGGCCGGGTCGATTTGATAGAGCGGCTGGCCCTTGTTCACCGTTGCGCCTTCTTCGAACAAACGTTCGGTGACGATGCCGGTTACCTGGGGACGGATGTCCGCGACCTTATAGGCGCTGGTGCGACTCGGCAGGTCTTTGAACAGCGCGACGGTTTGGGTTTTCAAGGTCATGGCGCCGACAGCCACGGCTGGCGTTGGTGTGGCGGCGGCAGGGGACGGTGAGGCGGGGAGGCCCAGTTTCCAATATGCCAATCCGGCACATGCAACGACCACCGTCGCACCCAGCAGCATCCATTTTTTCTTATTTTTTGTTTGGGCCATAACCGCTTTCTTTCTGGACATTGGAGTTATGATGTATTTACATACATACACGAACGTATGTCAAGGGTGTGATTGACCCAGACACACGCGATCCGGGCAATAAGATCACTTTTTGAAGTGCGGGGGAAGGGTCATGGCGCGACGGACCAAACAAGAAGCACAGGAAACGCGCGACGCCATTTTGGACGCGGCTGCGCAAGTATTTTACGCCAAAGGCGTTGCAAATTCAGGGCTTGAAGAAATCGCTGAACTGGCGGGCGTCACCCGTGGGGCGGTCTATTGGCATTTCAAAAACAAGGTCGATCTGTTCGAGGCGCTCCACGATACGCTGCATGAGCCGTTTATGGAGGTGATTCTCCATGATTTGGAAAACGATCATCCACAGCCTCTCAAACAACTGGAAGAGCTGTGTGACAACGTGCTGGTGGAGCTGGCCGACAACGCCAAGAAGCAACGCATTCTGTCGATCTTCTTTTTCAAGTGCGATTATTCCGGAGAGATGGCGCAAGTCCTGAAAAAGCAAGAAGCGCAGCAAGTTAAAAGCCGCATGCTGTTCGATCGCTATTTCGAACGCGCGCAAGCCAAGGGGCACGTCAACCCGATGTTCGATCCGCAAAGTCTGAGCATCGGCTTGTGGTGCTATCTGACCGGCATCGTTCAAGAGTATTTGCGCTATCCAGGTCAAATCGACCTCAAGCATCAAGCACCCCAATTGGTGGCGCAGTTTTTCCACGGTTTGAATCACCACCCATAATCTTTTCCCCTCGAAACCCCGTACGGGCCGCTAACGCACGTCACCTGTTCAGGTGATGTGCGTTTTCGTTTGTGCCGTGAGGATAGGCAGCGTGAGCACCTGTTCGTGAAGCCGTTTGACCTGGGAATGAGACGGTCAGCGACAGGTGTTCACACAGCCCAACGCCTGAGCCATCTGCCGGGTTTGGCGCTGTTGCAAAGCGGTATTGGCGTTTCACCTGTTCGGGTGATGTGCCGCCTCTTTGAAACGCGGAGGATGATCGTCAAGAGCATCCATCCGCCATAAGGCGAAAGCCCGAGAACGCGAAAGGGGAGAACAGTTGAGTATTCATACGGTCGAAAAGGTCCTGTGGGACTTGATGGCGATGCCACACAAGAAAGAAGCGTTTGCCGCCGCGCCCGACGCGCTGTTGAGCGAGTATCCGCTCGCCGACGACGAAAAGGCCCTGCTCAAAGACTGGGACGTGCGCGTCATGACGGACCGTGGCGTCAGCCCGATGTTGACAATGATTTCGTGGATGGCGGTTCGCGGCCAGGAAGAAATGCCCGAATACATGCGCCGCATGAACACCCCCGCAGGACATTGATGCGCCCCTAACCGGGCGCCCCGTAACCGAACGCTAAGACTGATTTAGGAGTGAGCACCGTGGCACAAATCGTAGCCGGCTTCATGATGCCCCATGACCCTTTGATCGCGGCCGCGCCAATGGCCCCGCCCGAGGAAAAACGCAATAACTGCATGGACGGCTTCGCCCGCATTGCCGAGCGCATTCGTGAGTTGCGTGTCGATACCGTGGTGGTGATCGGCGACGACCACTACACCCTGCACGGTCCGGGCTGTGTGCCGCAATGCATGATCGGCATCGGCGATGTCGAAGGTCCGATCGAACCGTGGGTCGGCATTCCCCGTTCCGCCATCGAAAACAATACCGCGCTGGCCGAACACATCATGCAGGTCGGTTTCGACAATGGTGTCGATTGGGCGGTGTCGAAAACTTTGATGCTGGATCATTCCGGCGTCGTGCCCATTCACTATTCGGTCAAGCCGGTCGCGGGTGTGAGGTCCATCCCCGTTTACATCAATTCCGGCATCGCCCCGGTGATCTCCTCCAAGCGCGCGCATCAGATCGGCGAAGTGATCGGCAAGGCCATCGCATCCTGGAGTGGTAACGAACGCGTTGCAATCTTGGGAACCGGCGGTATCAGCCACTGGGTCGGCATGGCCGAGATGGGCCGTGTCAATGAAGAGTGGGACCACAAAATCATCTCCTGCGTCGAGCGTGGCGATGTGCAGTCCCTGATCGATATCAGCGACGAAGAAATCATCACCGAAGGCGGCAATGGCGGCCTGGAAATCAAAAACTGGATCTGCGCGATGGGTGCGATGGGGACGCTGAAAGGCGAACTGATCGCATATGAGGCCGTGCCCGAGTGGGTATGCGGCTGCGGCTACATGGAATTGACGGCAGCTTAGGAAAACCGATGCACACGACGATCGATTTCTACTTCGATTTCATGAGCCCGTTCGCATATCTGGCGCATCACCGCCTAGCGGCGACGGCAGCGGAATATGCGTGTGAGATCAACTACAAGCCGATTGATCTGGCCCAAGCGAAGCTGGCGGTCGGCAACACCGGTCCGTCGAACCGCGAAATGCCGATCAAGCTGAAGTATCTGGTCAAGGATCTCAAGCGTTGGGCCGAAATGTATGGATTGCCGTTCGGCTTCATTGGCAACGTCAACACCGCCAAGCTCAACAAGGGCGTGTTTTACGCCCAGAAACAGGGTCGCGTCGGCGATTACGTCAACGAAGCCTATCGCCTGACCTGGGGCGAAAGCGGTGCGCCTGACGATGTCGAGCTGCTGCGCAAACTGGCGTTGAGCTTCGACTGGGATCCCATCGCATTCCTCGACTACCTGGATTCCGGCGAAGCCGCGAACCTTTATCAGGCCACCATCGACGAAGCCATATCGAGGGGTGTGTTCGGTGTGCCGACCATGACCATCGATGACGAGATGTGGTGGGGCAACGACCGCCTGTTCATGCTCGAAGCCTATCTGGCGGAGCGTTTTTCATCTGCCAAAGCCACGGCCTGAAACCCCATTTCGAACCGGAGAAACAAGATGGCGAACGAAAAAGAACAGCTGCAATCGGCGATGAAAGAGGCAATGCGCCGTTTGGCCGGATCGGTGTGCGTGGTGTCCACGCGTAGCGGTGAAACCAAGCACGCGATGTCCGCTACGGCGGTGACCTCATTGTCGATGGACCCGCCGTCGCTTTTGGTGTGTGTCAATCGCGCCGTGCCGTTTCATGACGCTATGTCCAGCGCCGATCAGTTTTGCATCAACATCTTGAACGCCGAACAAAGCGAACTGTCCGCCGCGTGCGGCGGAAAGCTGCAAGGCGACGAGCGGTTCAAGGTCGGCCATTGGGGCGCCAGCGCGGACGGCGTGCCGTACCTGGAAGACGGTTTGGCCAGCCTGCTGTGCGACAAGGACGGCCAGTTCGATTACGGCACCCACACGATTTTCATCGGCAAGGTCAACGAGATCCGCGTCGCGGAAACCGTCAACCCGTTGCTTTACGTCAATGGCAGCTACGCGACCACGTCGCCGCTCGACGCGGTTGCTTAAGCACCTGAGTTCCGATCCGCGGATCGCTTGAAATTTCAGCCCTCAGAGCCGTGAGCGTGAAGAGGGGCGACACTTAAAATTTTGGTTGGGAGACATCACAGTGAAGGTTCTTTCGTTTCAACAGATGCCGTATCGGAACTTGCCGTCCGATTTCGCGCAAAAGCATAACTCCGTGGTCAATACGCCGTACAACGAGTTGGTCAAAGCCTCGGAAATGCACGAGTATCACGTCAACTTTCTCGACGAGATGATGCACGCCGCGCGTTCCGGCTTCGACGGTCTCGCCACCACCGAACACGGCCAAGCGGCATACGACATTTTGCCGAACCCGAACCTGCAGATGGCGGCGTTGGCCTATGCCACGCAGGCGGAAAAACTCGACGTCGCGATCTGCAACGTCGGCCGTTCGCTCGGTAAATCCAAGGAAGCTTTGCGCATCGCCGAAGAGTACGCAGTGCTCGATCAGATCAGCGGCGGGCGCTTGATCGCCGGGTTCCCGGTGGCGTTGAGCTTCGATGCCAACCAAAATAACGGCGTTCCGCCGATCGAAACCCGCGCACGTTTCGCCGAAAACCGCGCCCTGATCGAAAAGGCCTGGAGTTCGGAAGAAGTCTTCGCCTTCAACGGCAAATTCAACAAGCACCCGTATGTCAACATCTGGCCGCGTCCGGCGCAAAAGCGTCCGCCGGTGTGGGCGCCGGCGATCGGCAACCCCAACACCTTCAAAAACATCATCGATAACGACGATGCGTTCCTGTACCTCAGCTGGTTCGGCCCGAAACTGACCGGCCAACGCATCTTCGATCGTTGGTGGGACATGTGTGAAGAAAACGGCCGCGACCGCAACCCCAACCGCTTGGCCTTCGTGCAGTGCGTCGCCGTGGGCGAAACCGACGAAGAGGCGCACCGTCTGTACAAGCCGCACGTCGAAGCGGCATTCCGTAACGGCCTGGGCTCGATCCCCATCCAAGGTCTGGGCTTGCCCGGATACATGGATATCAAGGGCGTCGAGCACATCGTCAAGGATCCGGGCGATTTCGGTCTGGTCATGAAGATGCGCGACATCCAATACCAAGAGCTCGTCGACAACCAGGCCTGCATCGTCGGCGGACCGGAAACGGTCAAAGAGCAGCTTGTGGAGCTGGTGAAGAATTTCCGCATCGGCAACCTGGTCCTGATGGTTCAGCACGGCTCCATGCCGCATGACCTGACCAAGAAAAACATTTCTCTGTTGGCCGAAAAGATTCTCCCGGACCTCAAGGGGATCTGGGAAGACGAAGGTTGGGAACACCACTGGTGGCCCACCGGCGTGCAGTCCTGACGCACCCGCAGCCATCATCGCCAACAGATTCTAGGAGACGTTAAATGACAAACCAGATTTCGATTAAAGGGCCAGACCGCGAAGAGGTGGTCAAGGTTTGGGACGACCAGATTGACCTCAGCGTGAAGATCGCCGGTAGCGGCCCCGCGCTGGTTTATTTCCACCCTGCTGCCGGTTTGTACTGGGATCAGTTTCTCGATCGCTTGAGCGAGAGCTACACCGTGTACGCACCGGAAATGCCGGGCACCACCTTTGGAAATCCGTACGAAATTCACAAGGTCGACACTTACTGGGACTTGTTGCTGATTTATCAAGAAGTGCTCAGCAAGCTCGGCGTCAAAGATGCCGTTGCCGTCGGGCAATCCATGGGCGGCATGGTCGCTTGCGACATGGCGGCACATTACACCGATATGTTCACCAACCTGATCTGCTTGGACCCGGTCGGCCTGTGGCGCGACGACGCGCCGATCATGACGGCGGACCTCTACAGCGCGCCGCCGGAAAAGGTCCCGGGCTTCCTGTTCAAAGACCCCAGCATCCCCGCCGCCCAGGCGATGTTCGCCTTGCCGACCAATCCGGAAAACATTCCGGCCCACGTCGGTCATGCGGTTTGGACGCTGGGTTGCACGGGCAAATTCCTGTGGCCGTTCCCCGATCAGGGATTGGGCAAGCGTCTGCACCGCATCGCGACCCCGACCTTGGTGATCTGGGGCAAAGACGATGCCTTGGTTCCGGTTGTTTACGCCGAAGAGTTCGGCAAGCGGATCAAGAACGCGCGCGTCGAAATCGTCGATAACTGCGGTCACATCCCGCAGATGGAACAACTCGAACAGACTTTGGGCTTGGTGCAGGGCTTCCTCGCCGCTTGATCCACAAAACACCCGCGTCGATGAAGCCATGGCACTGCCACTTCATCGGCGCGGATTTAGAGATTGCTGCCAATAACAACAAAAAAACAAGCATCTCGTCTCGTCAATTCGTTGTGCAGCTGCCGGTCAATTGGGAACGAAACCGACATTCTGCATCCATAGATACGACCTGGTAGGGAGGGACGTTTAGTGAACGTACTGACATTCTTAAACTTCATGCGCCGCCATACGGCTATGACGGCGGTCGCGTTGATCATCGCGCCAACAGTCCAAGCGGCGGAAATCGAAACGGGCAACCCGGATCTGAAAGTGCGGTGGGACAACACCGTTAACGTTAGCACGGCATTTCGGGTCAGAAATCAATCGAACAAACTGACCGGCCGCGCCGTTGGCGGCAACGGCGTCGATTTCGGCGCCAACCAAGATGATGGCGATCGCAACTTTGACAAAGGCGTGATTTCAGAACGCGTCGACCTGTTAACCGAGCTGGAAGTCAGCACCTGGGACTACGGCGTGCGGTTGAGTGGTGCGGCTTGGTACGATCGCGTCTACAACCAAAAGACCGACCACGACCTGGTGAACAACAGCAACCGCACCCAGCCGGGTCTGGCATCGAATAAATTCCCCAATCCGACGCGCAAGCAGCATGGCAAAAACGCAGAGATCCTCGACGCGTTCGCCTGGGGCAAATTCGACGCTGCGGACAAGCCGGTGACGATGCGCCTGGGGCGTCATTCGTTGGTGTACGGCGAAACCGTGTTCTACGGGTCGAACGGCATCGCCGAAGCGCAAGGTCCGATCGATCTGGTGAAGATGCTCAGCCTGCCGGGTACCAAGTTCAAGGACGTCTTGCGTCCGGTCGAACAGCTTTCGGCCAGCATTCAATTGTCGCCCGAGTACTCGTTGGGCGCATACTACCAGTTCAAATGGCGCGATACGAAAATTCCCGGCGTCGGCAGCTATTTGAGTACGACCGATTACGTCGGCCCCGGCAACGAGTTTTACATTGCCACGCCTGGCACCAACGGTTCGACGCCGAACGCCGATCTCAAGCCCAAGGATGGCGGGCAGTTCGGTGTGCAATTGCTGGCCTCGCCCGGCGACGGCGACTGGCAGTTCGGCTTGTATGGCGCGCGTTATCACGCCAAGACCCCAACCGCCATGTACAACGAGGGCTTTGTCGTCGCAGGTCCGAACACCATTCCGACGCAGTATCGTTGGATGTACGCCCAGAACGTGAAAACGGCGGGTGCCAGCGCCAGCACCTCGATCGGCAATATCAACGTTGCGGCGGAAGGTTCCGTGCGTTGGAACGCACCGCTCAACAGCGATCCGCAAGCCAATATCGGCGCTGGCGGGACCGGTACGGGGGCGGGCGACAACGCCAGCAATCCGCTTTACGCGGTGGGCCGTACGGGCCACCTTAACCTGTCCGCGATCACGGTTTTGGAACCGTCGTCGTTGTGGGACGGCGGTTCGGTGGTCGGCGAGTACGCCTTTAACCGCACCCTCGACGTGACTCGCAACCAATCGGCGCTGGATACCAACACCACGCACAACGCCTCGTCTCTGCGCGTGCTGTTTTCGCCAGCCTATTTCCAGGTTCTTCCGGGCCTCGATATCGAAGTGCCGATGGGCGTTGGTTACAACTTCGGCGGCCGTTCTTCCGCCGTGGCGAACTTTAACGGCGGCAGTTCCGACAGCGGCGATTTCCGCTTGGGCCTCAAGGGCACGTACCAAAGCGATTGGGAATTCGGCATCAACTACATCGGTTACTTCGGCCGAACTGGGACCTACCTGGAAGCCCTGTCGACCACTCAAGGTGCTCAGCTTTCCTTCGATCAACCGCTGAAAGACAGGGACTTCGTGACCCTGAACATCAAGCGCGCCTTTTGACGATCCCAATACGGAGATATGTCCAATGAATATCCAAATGACCAAAAAACTGACTCTGCCGACAATCGCGGCAGTGTTGTCGCTGAGCTTCGCGTCCAACGTGATCGGCGCCACCGCCGAAGAAGCTTCTAAACTGGGCGGTGAATTGACGCCTTTCGGCGCCGAACGCGCCGGCAACGCGGACGGCACCATTCCGGCATGGGATGGCGGCTACACCAAAGTGCCCGCAGATTACGTCAGTGGTACGCCGCGCCCCGATTTCTTCGCCGGGGAAAAACCGCGCTTGTCGATCACCAGCGCCAACATGGACCAACACGCCGACAAATTGACCGACGGCGTCAAGGAACTGTTGAAAAAGTACCCCGACTTTCGTCTCGACGTTTACCCGACCCACCGCACCGCAGCCGCACCGCAATGGGTCTATGACAACACAAAGAAAAACGCCACGCGGGCGAAGTTGTCCGAGGATAAGCAAGGCGTGGAAGGCGCATATGGCGGCATTCCGTTTCCGATCGTCAAAAACGGCTACGAGGCGATCATCAACCACCGTCTTGCATGGCAAGGCCAGACTGTTGAATTCCCGATGATCACCTACGTGGTGACGCGCGACGGAAATCGTGTGTTGGCGACCAAGGCGCAGGAATTCGATCAACGGCCGTACTATTTTGAAGACGGTAAGTTGGAAGACTTCGACGGCTATTACAAACGTGCACGTCTGTTGACCAGCGCGCCGGTGTCTAAAGCGGGCGAGGCGATCTTGCTGCACGAACCCGTCGACATGTCGAAGCAAGCACGGGGCATCTGGCAATATTTGGTGGGTCAGCGCCGGGTGCGCAAAGCGCCGACGATTTCCTACGACACGCCGGACTTCGTGACTTCGGGCATCGGCCTGTTCGATGAAGCGTTCATGCTGCTCGGCCCCATCGACCGTCATGAATTGAAGTTGGTCGGCAAGCAGGAAATGTACGTGCCCTACAACAACAATCGCGCCGCCAACGCCACCGTTGACGAGTTGATCGGGCCGAAGTTCCTCAATCCCGACTTGGTGCGCTGGGAATTGCACCGCGTGTGGGTGGTCGAGGCGACCTTGAAGTCCGACAAGCGTCACGTTGTGCCCAAGCGCAAGTACTACATCGATGAAGACACGTGGCAGATCCTGCTGCAAGACGGTTGGGACGCGCAAGGCAACATCTGGCGTTTGAACTACGCCTTGACGTTGTTGGCGCCGGACATTCCCGTACTCACCGGGTTGGTCAACTGGGGCACCTACAATCTGCAAACGGGCGCGTATTTCCACAACGCCGCATCCAACGAGCAGCCGCGTCAGTACGCCCCGATCGAGCGGTTGCGTCAAAGCTTCTTCAGTCCTGGCGAACTCGCCAATCTGGGGGCGCGATGAAGCGCATGCGCTTAAGCAATTGGTTGCTGGTGCCGTTCTTCGGTATCCTCCCCTCCGTAGGTTTTGCGGCACCAGCAGCTGATGTTTTTCCGGTTCTCGACACACCGGCGGTGGTTAGCGAACGGGCGTCGAGCTCGGCCATCTTGTCGGTCACCAAGGCCGGGGAACGTCTGGTTGCGGTTGGAGAGCGGGGCATTGTCCTGCTCTCCGACGACGCCGGGTTGACTTGGCGTCAAGTGACGGTGCCGGTTTCGGTGACGCTGACGGCGGTGAATTTCGTCTCAAGCACTTCTGGGTGGGCAGTCGGACATTTCGGCATCGTCTTGCACACCGATGACGGTGGTGAAACCTGGACCAAGCAGTTGGACGGCCAGCAAGCCGCGACCCTAGCTTTGCAGGCGGCAGAACAACGCGCCATCGCCGATCCCGAAGGGGCGGCGCGCGCGCTGAGCGAGGCCCGCTATCTGGTTGCCGATGGCCCAGATAAACCGTTCTTGGATGTGCTGTTCGTCAGCGAGAACACCGGCTTTGTCATTGGCGCTTACAACCTGATTTTCCGTACCGACGACGGGGGCAAGACCTGGACGTCGTGGCAAGCGCATGTGGACAACCCCGGTGGGCTGCACCTGTACGGCATCCGCGCCGTCGGCGATGACATCTATATCGTCGGCGAGCAGGGGTTGTTGCTCAAGGCCGATCGCAGCGGCGCGCAATTCAAAGCACTGCAAACACCTTACGAAGGCAGTTATTTCGGCCTGATAGCCGATCGGTCCGGCGACGTGATCGTTTTTGGATTGCGCGCCAACGCTTACCGCAGCGCCGACGGGGGAGTGACCTGGAACAAGGTCGATCTATCCAGTCAGGTGTCCATCAGCGACGGCGTGCGGCTTTCGAACGGTTCTTTGGCGTTGGTCAGTCAATCCGGTGAAGTGTTCATCGGTTCGGACCAGGGTCTCGATTTCAAGCCGCAACCGATGCGCCAACCGTTGCCGGCGACCAGTGTGGTTCAAACCGATGACGGCGCCATTGTCATCGGCAGCCTGCGCGGCGTGAAGCGCATCGATCTGGGTTCCAGAAACTAAACAAAAAATATCGGCTGATCCCCCCGACAGCCGCTTCCCGGAGGCATGAGAAGTTGCATATCCAAAAGAAAGATCAGCATCCCGTCATCAGCAGCATTGCCGATTTCGATCCGCAGTCGGGTTCGCTGGCCGAGCGCGTGTTGTTCAACAACCGGCTGTGGGTTGCGGTCGCGTGTCTTCTCGTATCTGTCTTTTTGGGATGGCAATCGATGGGCTTGAAGCTGAATGCCAGCTTCGAAAAGATGATTCCCACGGCGCATCCTTACGTGGCGAATTATCTCGAAAACAAAAATGATCTCAAGGGACTTGGCAACGCTGTTCGATTGGCCGTCAAAAACGAAAACGGCACCATCTTCGACGCCGAATACATGGATGTCCTGCGCCGCATCAACGATGAAATATTCCTGCTGCCCGGCGTCGACCGGCCGTACATGAAGTCGTTGTGGACGCCGACGACGCGCTGGACCGCCGTGACCGAAGAAGGCTTGGACGGCGACACTGTGGTGCCTGACGGGTTCGACGGTTCACCCGGAAGTCTTGAACAACTGCGCGCCAACGTCGAACGCTCGGGTGAAATCGGCCGTTTGATCGCGCAGGATTTCCAATCTTCTATCATCTTTATTCCGTTGCTCGACTTCAATCCGCAAACCGGGGAGCCGCTCGATTACAGCGCGTTCGGCGATCATATCGAACAGATCCGGGCTAAGTACCAAAACGACAAGATCCGCATTCATGTCACCGGTTTCGCCAAGATCGTCGCCGACCTGATCGACAGCCTGGAAAAGGTTTTGATGTTCTTCGCCGTCGCGGCGGTGATCTCGACTGCGGTGTTGTTCGCCTATACCCGGTGTTTGCGCAGTACGCTGCTGGTGATGGCGTGTTCCATGGTGGCAGTGTCGTGGCAAATGGGCCTGGTGGTGATGCTGGGCTTCGAGCTCGACCCGTATTCGATTTTGGTGCCCTTTCTCATTTTCGCCATCGGCATGAGCCACGGCGCGCAGAAAATGAACGGCATCATGCAAGACATCGGGCGCGGGACCCACCGGGTGGTGGCGGCGCGCTACACCTTCCGCCGGTTGTTCGTCGCGGGCATGACGGCGCTGCTGTGCGACGCGGTCGGCTTTGCGGTGCTGTTGATCATCGACATCGAAGTCATCCAAGACCTAGCCTTGATTTCCAGCATCGGCGTCGCGGTGTTGATCTTCACCAATCTGATCTTGCTGCCGATCTTGTTGTCGTATGTCGGCGTCAGTAAACGCGCGGCCGAACGTTGCCTGAAGTTGGAACAAGACAGCGAAAATGAAGGCAAAAAAGGCCTGTTTTTGTTTTTGGAACGCTTCACCTCACGCAGCTGGGCACCTGGTACCGTGGCGGTGGGGGTGATCTTGGCGGTGGGTGGATTTGCCGTCAGTCAGCATTTGAAAATCGGCGACTTGGATCCCGGCGCGCCGGAGCTGCGGCCCGATTCCCGTTACAACCAAGACAATGCCTTCATGGTCAGCAACTACATGGCCAGCAGCGACGTGTTCGTCGTCATGGTGCGCACGCCACCGGATCGATGCACCGAATACGACACGTTGTCGAAGGTCGATCAATTGGCGTGGGAACTGGAACAGTTGCCGGGTGTCGATTCGACCAATTCCATGGCCGCGCTGTCGAAGCTGTTCACCGTCGGTTACAACGAAGGCAATTTCAAATGGTTCGAACTGATCGCCAATCGCGGCGCGCTGGGTTCGGTGCAGACCCGTGCACCGCGTGAGATGTTCAATCAGCAATGCAGCCTGCTGACCTTGTACGTCTACCTCAAGGACCACAAGGCCGACACCCTGACTCGGGTTGTGAACCACGTCGAAAGCTTCGCTTCTGAGCACAACACCGCCGATGTGCAATTTTTGTTAGCGGCAGGCAGCGCCGGTATCGAGGCGGCAACCAACATCGTCGTCAAGGACGCATCCAACACCATGTTGCTGTGGGTTTACGGTGCGGTGACGTTGTTGTGCTGGGTGACGTTCCGGTCCTGGCGGGCGGTGGTGGTCGCGATCTTGCCGTTGGCGCTGACGTCAATCCTTTGCGAAGCGTTGATGGTGGGATTGGGCATCGGCGTTAAGGTCGCCACTTTGCCGGTGATCGCCTTGGGCGTGGGCATTGGTGTTGATTATGCGCTGTACGTGCTGACGGTGATGCTCAACAGCCTGCGTCAAGGCGACAGCCTGGTACATTCCTATCACATCGCGATGCGCTTTACCGGACGCGTGGTGATGCTGACCGGTTTCACCTTGGCCATCGCGGTGATGACGTGGGTGTGGTCGCCGATCAAGTTTCAAGCCGATATGGGGATCTTGCTCGCGTTCATGTTCCTTTGGAACATGATCGGATCCCTGGTGTTGTTGCCGTCGCTGGCGTTCTTCCTGTTGAAGCCCGCAAGTGCCGCAAAAACGATTTCGTAGCGCGTTTCATATCACCTGATTGGGTGATGACCGTGGGAGGAGCCGACCAATATCCTTCCTTCAATAACAAAGATCAGAACAGCCGTTACTCACCAGTGTGTCTTTCACGTTCACCATGAACAGAGATCGAAATTGGTGCTCGAGTAACCAAAGATTTAGGGGATAGCTTTATGCCGCTTGCGCAAACAAATACCGTTGATACGCCAACCGAGGGTGACCTGATTGCTCGCGCTCAAGCGCTGATTCCGGTCTTGAAGGAACGTTCGAAGTCCTGTGAATCGCTGCGTTCCGTTCCGCAGGAAACCATCGACGATTTCCGCGCGGCGGGTTTCTTTAAAATCGTTCAGCCGACCGAATACGGCGGCTATGGCATGTCACCGTTAACGCTCTATCGGGTTTTGCACGAAGTCGGTCGCGGCTGCATGTCGAGCTGCTGGGTACTGATGGTCTTGGCGCTGCACAGCTACGAAGTCTACATGATGGGCAAAGCCTCGTGCGACGCGGTGTGGGGCGACGATCAAGACGCCTTGGTGGCTTCGTCCTATGCGCCGCTGGGGCAAATGGAAAAGGTCGATGGCGGCTATAAGCTGAACGGCTGCTGGCGTTTTTGCAGCGGCATCGATCATGCCCAACACGTCGTTGTTGGCGGTATGGTGCAAATTCCCGGTCACGATCGTCCGGACTATCGCGTGTGCATGGTGCCGGCATCCGAATACACAATTGATCCGGACTCGTGGCAAACCTTCGGTTTGGCCGGAACCGGCAGCAAAGATATTCAAATCACCGATGTGTTCGTTCCCGAAGATCACAGTCACAGCCTGATCGAAGCGCATCTGATGTTGGGCCAAGACAAACTGCCCAAGCACTATCGTTATCCGTTCTGGGTGGCGTTCGGTTTCTGTGTCGCATCGGCCGTCATCGGCGGCACCCGCGGCGGTTTGGATGAACTGGTCGAACAGATGGGGGCGCGCGTCGGCAGCTTCGACATGGGCTCGGGCCGGGCGCCCGCGACCCAAGACCCGTTTGTGCGTGCGCGCCTTGGCAAGGCTACGGTGTTGGTGCGTGGTGCGATTGCGCGTCTGGAAAAGGTCGTCTTCGAAATGACCGACTTTATCGAGCGCGGCGAAGCCATTCCGGTGCCCGACCGCATGCATTACATGGCCGAGGCGGCCCAGTGCGGCAAGGACTGCGAAGACGCGGTGATGCTTTTGTACAAGGCCACCGGCGCGCGCGGCATCATGCTCGACAATCACATGCAGGCGGTGTTGCGCAACGTTTTGGCGGGCACCAACCACATCTCGATGCACGTCGAGGGCATGGCCATCAATCTGGGCTCGATGTTGCTCGGCGCAGAGGACGTCTCGCCGATCTGCTGAGCCTGCTCGAATACATCTCAATCCGCCAACGTGCGGAACCCGTGTGAAGCGTGTCTTGGCGGTTCGGTGGAATGTTTCCCCGGCCGCCAACGACGCCTACAGCGAACGCAATACAAAAAGGAAAACAGTACATGTCTCGTCAAGGTCTCTTGGAAGTCAACGACATCAAAGGCGCATGGGCGATCATTCCCAGCCCGTCCAAGGAAAATGCCAGCGATTGGCGCGAAACCAACACCGTGGATGTCGATGAGACCGTGCGCATGGTCAACATGCTGATCGACGGCGGCGTCAACGGCATCCTCTCCATGGGCACCTTGGGCGAATGCGCCACCATGACGTGGGACGAAAAGAAACTGTTCATGAGCACTTTGGTCGAAACCGTCGCCGGGCGGGTGCCGTTGTTCGTCGGCACCTTGGGCATGAACACCCGCGACACCATTGAAATGACCAAGTATGCCCACGACCTGGGTGCGGACGGCACCATGTTGGGGATTCCGATGTGGTGCGCACCGAGCGTTCCGGTCGCGGTGCAGTTTTACAGGGACGTCGCCGAAGCGGTGCCTGATATGAACATTGCCGTCTACGCCAATCCCGAAGCGTTCAAATTCGAGTTTCCTCGTCCGTTCTGGGCCCAGGTCGCGCAGGTGCGCCAAGTGGTCACGGCGAAGTATCTGGGCATTGGTCAATTGGCCGCCGATTTGCATTTGACCAAGGGCCAAATCAAGCTGCTGCCGATCGATTTTGATTATTACTCCGCCGCGCGCACCGACGAATTCATCGACGCGTTTTGGAGCAGCGGCGCGGTGTGCGGACCGTCCGTCTCCACCACGCTGCGCGACTTGGTCGTCGAGGCTCGCGAAAGCGGCGATTGGAGCAAGGCCAAGGCGTTCAACGGCCGTCTCGGCGCGACCGCCGCACCGTTGTTCCCCAACGGCAGCTTCAAGGAATTTTCCACCTACAACATCGGCCTGGAAAAGGCGCGCATGGAAGCCGGCGGTTTGATCAAGACCGGTCCAATCCGTCCGCCGTACCACATCGTGCCCGAGCCGTATCTCGAAGGGGCGCGCAAGTCCGGTTCGATGTGGGCGGATATCCACCGCGAACTGACCGCCGACGCCTAAAGCGTCGGTCGGACCGCAGGTTTCGACATTGAACTGAGATCGGAAAGACGCATGTATCGTCATTTGCTCGTACCCACGGACGGCTCCGACTTGTCGGTCGAAACGGTTGGCAAGGCCGTGGAGTTCGCAAGAACCCTCGGCGCCAAGATCACCTTTCTATCGGCGCGCCGCGATTATGGCGCGACCGATGGAGGGGCCTTGGAACGCACCCTCAATCCCGACGGGTTCGTCGAACATGCGGCAGGTGCGGCCAAGGGCTACGTGGCCCAGGCCGAGGCCGAGGCGCGCATGAAAAAGGTGCCGTGCCAATCCATTGTGCGCACGGCGGACCGGCCCTTTGAGGCGATCATCGAAGCCGCGAAGGAACACGGTTGCGATCTGATTTTCATGGCGTCGCATGGACGGCGGGGCTTGCAGGCGTTGGTGTTGGGATCGCAGACGCAAAAGGTGCTGGCCCATTCACCAATACCGGTGTTGGTCAGCATGGTCG
The DNA here is from genome assembly GCF_036568125.1 of Magnetovibrio sp. Taxonomy (NCBI): domain Bacteria; kingdom Pseudomonadati; phylum Pseudomonadota; class Alphaproteobacteria; order Rhodospirillales; family Magnetovibrionaceae; genus Magnetovibrio; species Magnetovibrio sp. The sequence continues at coordinate 107,592 of NZ_DATCTF010000016.1, read as the reverse complement.
AAAGCAATCAGTCGGAATGGAAGCTCAATCCGGCGGTGGTGACGATCCATCAAGAACACCTGTCGCTGTCGGCGGTGATTCACGCGATGCGCTATCTGGTGCAGGAAATCCAAGCCGGGCGTAGCGCGCCCGACATCGCGCTGTTTCGCGCCATTATGCGTTACATCCACGACTTTCCCGAAACCCTGCACCACCCCAAGGAAGAGCTCTACCTGTTTCGCAAGCTGCGCGAACACACCCATGAGGTCGATGAGGTTCTCGATGAGCTGGAACGCCAGCACAAACGAGAGCTCGTGCTTGTCGATGCGTTGGAGGTCAGCCTAGAGCGTTTCGCATCGCAAGGCGCACGCGCATTTAACGAATTGTCTCATGCCGTCGATGCCTTCGCCGAGGCCGTGTGGGCGCACATGAGCTTGGAAGAGCGGGTCGTCATTCCCGCCGCGATCAAACATCTCAGCGCCGACGATTGGCGCGTGGTTGCGGCGGCGTTCGCCGAAAACGGCGATCCCTGTTTCGATGCCGACACCACCAACGCCTACAAAAAATTGTTCACCCGCATCATCAACCTGGCCCCCGAAGGGGTGCTCGGCAATGACGGCACAACGACGGATCTTTGAAGCATTCAGAGGGCGTAAGCCGCACATAGATCAACGACAGGAGGTAACTTAGCGATGGCATTGACTGGAATTTTACGGCCGGGACACGCACAGCTGCGCGTGCTCGACCTGAAAGAAAGCGTCGATTGGTACAGCAACGTGTTGGGCCTGAAAAACATGGGCACCGACAAACAGGGACGGGTGTATTTCAAGGCCTGGGACGAACGCGACCACAACAGCGTGATTTTGCGCCAAGCGGACCAAGCGGGCATCGATTTCTTCGCCTTTAAGGTCGACGGCGTGGCGTCCTTGAACAAGCTGGAATCCGACTTGAACGCTTACGGCGTGAAGACCGAGCGCATTCAGGCAGGCGATTTGCTGGAAACCGGCGAACGCGTTCGGTTTGAAATTCCCAGCGGCCACTTGATCGAGCTGTATGCCCACAAAACCGACGTCGGCAATGGTCAGAGCTACACCAACCCCGAAGCCTGGACCAGCGAAGCGGAAATCGGCATCGCGCCGACGCGTATGGATCACTGCTTGCTGTACGGTCCCGACATCGAAAAGGTGCAAAAGATTTTCGAAGAGGTGCTCGGCTTCTATCTGGTCGAACACGTTTTGCTGCCCGACGGCGGCGCCGACCTCGCCATCTGGCTGTCGACGTCGAACAAAGCCCACGACATCGCCTTCGTGCGCCATGAAGAGCCCGGCAAGTTGCATCACGTCGCGTACTTGTTGGACAGCTGGGAAAAAGTTCTGCGCGCCGCAGACTTGATGTCGATGAACCGCGTGCCCATCGACATCGGGCCGACGCGCCACGGCATCACCCGCGGCACCACCATCTATGCGTTCGACAATTCAGGCAATCGTTTCGAAACCTTCAGCGGCGGCTATGAAGCCTATCCCGATTTCGAACCGATTACATGGACCTTCGACGAAGCGGGACGCGGCATTTTCTATCACGACCGTGTCATCAACGACAAGTTCCTGACCGTGATGACCTAAGTTCCAAGTGCTCATTGGAATTCTCCCACTTAACCCGGATCTGCTACCCCAGATCCGGGTTTTTTTGGGGGGGGGGGATGCAAAGGTTTGTTAGTAAATGGTTGCTACGCTGCCCAAAATCATCCGCACCAAATCCGTTTGACGGGTGGTGCCGGTTTTCAAGAACATCGATTTCAGGTGCGTGCGCACCGTGTTCATGCTGACACCCAATTCAGCGGCGGCGTCATCCAAGGTCTTGCCATCGGCGAGAATCATCGCCAGTCCCGCTTCCGCCGGGGTGAACCCGAACAGCCGTCTTACGGCTTCGTGTGAGGTTTCGACTGCACATAAGGGGTCGCGAAACAAGATCGCGACGGCGGCCTTGCGGTCGCCTTCCACCCACGATTCCGCCGTCACGTTGCGCACCAAAATACCCAGTGGGCAATCGCCTTGGGGGCGGGAAATGGACAGCGCCTGGACGATGTTGGGCTGGTCGCCGCTGTGGACCGCCAAGGCATTGGTGATGAGCGTTTGCAGTTCCTTGTTGTCACGTTCCATCAAGGCGTGGACCTTGCCGCTGGTGATCGACAAGCCATCCTTGCGTGCGATGGTGTCTTCGGCGATTTTGTTCTGGCGCAACACGAACCCGTACTGGTCGAGAATGATCGATCCGAACATCAACCGATCAATGACGCTGGCGAACAACTGATTGGTCGATTGGGTTTCGTATTGTTTGGCGTGAAGTTCCACGCAGCGTTTCATATGTACGACCAGAAGTTCCAGATACTCTTTGTCCTGCTGGGAAAAGTTCGGTGCGCTTTTGGGCCGGCAGATGCGAATTTGACAGCCGCCGCCGTCGGCGGTGCACATGTCCACGCCGAGCACATGAAAGACGTCCATGGGGGCGAGGAACTGCTGATAGAAAGCGTTTTTTTCCCACTCTTCTTCGCTGACGAAGTCCTGGGCCGTGAAAGCCTTGTCCTGGGGCAGATTGACGAACAGGTCGATGGCGTAAAAATTTTCGTTATAGAACTCGTTCACATCCGGTACGTTTTGCACGCCGCTGTAGGTGATGTGCGACATGGTCCGTGAGCGTCCCGGCGACGTGGGGATGCGTGAAATGGAAACCGCATAGTTGGCGTGGAAGAAATTGCGCACCGCTTCCAAAGAACCTTTCCACGACGGTTCTTGCGCCAACGGTCCGTCGTAAAAGCGCGCCACCATTTCGCTGAAATCAGCCAGCGTCGGCGGCGATAAGTCGTCGCTGTGTTGCGCCGCGACAGGTTTTTTTGAGACTGTCATGCCCGTATGCCTCTCCAAAGGTCGCTTCCCGGTGTTGTTTAATATTGTACCCGTTCTTTGAGCGGGATGTTTTATTGTTTTATCAATAATAAGTGGTGTTTAGGTTCCTTTAGCGAAACCGGACCACCGTGCCGGACTGGGCGCGGGCGGCCAGGCTCATGCCTGCGCGCTCGGCCAAGTCGACCGCCAACGCGGTGGGAGCCGAAAGCGTGGCGAGCAGGGGGATACCCGCCGCGCAGGCTTTTTGCACCAACTCGAAACTGCAGCGACTGGTCATCGCCACGAACCCAAGTGACGGCGATAGCCCCGCGCGGTGTACGGCACCGATGAGCTTGTCCAAGGCGTTGTGCCGACCGATGTCTTCACGTGCCATGAGAATGCGCCCATCCGGGGCGCAAAACGCTGCGGCGTGAACGGACTTGTTGACACTGTTCATGGGCTGGTTGTGCGGCAGTTGTTCGAACGCGTGCATGATCGCCTCCACGCCGACATGTGGCACGGGCGTTTTGAGGCGCTTGGGTTTGCGCACGGCGTTCTGCAGATCTTCGATGCCGCACATTCCGCACCCGGTGCGTCCAGCCATGGAGCGGCGCGCAGCAAATCCGCGCCCCACATGGTCGGGATCGACGGCAATGCACAAACGCACACCCGCATCGTGATGTTCGACCTTGGTCAGCAAGGTGGCGTCGGGATGGGTGATGATTTCCTCGGCGATGGAAAAGCCCAGGGCGAAGTCTTCCAGGTCGGCCGGCGTCGCCATCATCACCGCATGGGGCGCGGTGTTGTAGACGAAGGCGACGGGCACCTCTTCGGCCAGATGCCAATCGATGGCCTGTTCGCGTTGGTCGCTGCGATGAGTCGAACCTGCGGTGAGTACCGAACAAGAGGCCGAATGCTGCAGGGAACGGAAAGCGGGAATGACCATGTTTTATTCCGCTACCTCGGCTACGATTGGCGAGTGCACCCGTCGCCAATCGGCCCGTTGATTCGAACGCGTGACCTGCACCGCGGTGACTTTGTATTCGGGACAGTCGGTGGCCCAGTCAGCTCGTTCGGTGGTGATGACGTTGACGCCGCTTACCGGGTGATGAAAGGTTGTGTATACCACCCCTTGCGGCATGCGTTCGGAAAGGGTCGCGGTCAATGCGGTCGCCCCCATGCGGCTGGCGAGGGACACCACATCGCCGTCTTGAATGCCGCGTTGTTCGGCGTCATGGGGGTGGATCTCCAACACATCCTCGGGATGCCAAACGGTATTGGCGGTGCGCCGGGTTTGCGCACCGACGTTGTATTGGCTGAGGATCCGCCCGGTGGTCAGCAACAGCGGAAACGAACGGCTGGCGCGTTCATCGGTGGGCACGAATTGGGTGATGACGAAATTGCCCTTACCGCGGACGAAACCGTCTTGGTGCATGGTGCGCGTACCTTCGGGTGGCGTGGCGTCGCTGCACGGCCACTGCACGCTGCCCAATTGGTCGATCTTGGCGAAACTCACCCCTTGGAAGGTTGGGGTCAGGTGGGCGATTTCATCCATGATGTGCGAAGGATGGTCGTAGTGCATCGGGTACCCCATGGCCGTCGCCAGTTCGCAGGTGACTTGCCATTCGTGCTTGCCGGTCTTGGGGCGCATCGCCGGGCGCACACGGTTGATACGGCGTTCGGCATTGGTGAAGGTGCCGTCTTTTTCCAAGAACGAGGTGCCGGGCAGGAACACATGGGCGAAGGCCGCCGTTTCGTTGAGAAACAGGTCTTGCACGATCACGCATTCCAACGCGTTCAGGGCTGCGTGCACGTGCTGGGTGTTGGGGTCGGACTGGGCGATGTCCTCGCCTTGCACGAACAGCCCCTTCAACTCACCGCCGATTGCCGCGTCAAACATGTTGGGGATGCGCAAGCCCGGCTGGGAGTCCAGTTCGGCCCCCCAAATCGTTTCGAACTGGATGCGGGTTACGTCGTCGCTGACATGGCGATAGCCGCTGAATTCGTGGGGGAACGAACCCATGTCGCACGAACCCTGAACGTTGTTCTGGCCGCGTAGCGGATTGATGCCGACGCCTTCGCGTCCGACGTTGCCGGTCGCCATCGCCAGATTGGCCAAGCCCATGACCATGGTCGAACCTTGGCTGTGCTCGGTCACGCCGAGACCGTAATAGATCGCGCCGTTTTCGGCGGTGGCGTAAAGGCGTGCAGCGGCGCGCAAGTCTTTGGCTGGCACGCCGGTAATGGGCTCCAGGGCTTCGGGGGAGTTCTCTTCTTGACGGATGAAGGATTCCCAAGCGGTGAATGCATCCAAGTCTGTGCGTTCTTCGATAAAAGCGCGATCTTCCAGGCCTTCGCTCAAGATCACGTGGGCCAGCGCATTGACCATCGCGACATTGGTGCCGGGGCGCAGTTGCAGATGGTGCTGGGCACGGATGTGCGGGCTTTGCACCAGATCGATCCGTCGTGGATCGGCGACGATCAGCTTCGCGCCTTGGCGCAAACGGCGTTTCATGCGCGAACCGAACACCGGATGGCCGTCGGTGGGGTTAGCGCCGATCAGCAAGATCACGTCGGCTTTCTCGACGCTCTTGAAATCCTGGGTGCCAGCCGAGGTGCCGAAGGTTTCCTTCAGGCCGTAGCCGGTCGGCGCGTGACAGACCCGCGCGCAGGTGTCGACGTTGTTGTTACCGAACGCGGCGCGGATCATCTTTTGCACCACAAACACCTCTTCGTTGGTGCATCGCGACGAGGTGATGCCGGCGATGGATTTGACGCCGTGACGCTTTTGGATGTCTTTGAGACGTGTGGCAGCGAACGCGATGGCTTCGTTCCAGGTGGTTTCGCGCCACGGGGCCGACGTGCTGTCGCGCACCATCGGTTTGGTGACGCGGTCTTTATGAGTGGCGTAGCCCCACGCGAACCGGCCTTTGACGCACGCATGCCCGGCGTTTGCCCCGCCGTTTTTGTCGGGCACCATGCGCACCACGGTTTCGCCCTGCATCTCGGCCTTCAACGAACAGCCGACGCCGCAGTAGGCACAGGTGGTCGAAACGGTGTGTTCGCCTTGGCCGTGCTCGATCACACTTTTTTCCGTCAATGTCGCGGTTGGGCAGTTCTGCACGCACGCGCCGCACGACACACATTCGCTGTCGAGGAAGCTTTCGCCGATTCCGGCGCTGACCTTGGCGTCGAACCCACGGCCCTGGATGGTCAGGGCGAAGGTGCCCTGAACCTCTTCGCACGCGCGCACGCACCGCGCACAGACGATGCATTTGGAGGCATCGAACGCGAAGTACGGATTGCTGGCGTCGGTTGGTGCGTTTAGGTGGTTTTTGCCTTGATCGCCATAACGCACCTCGCGCAAGCCGACTTCACCGGCCATGTCTTGCAGTTCGCAGTCGCCATTGGCGGCGCAGGTCAGGCAGTCGAGCGGATGGTCGGAAATGTAAAGCTCCAACACCCCCTTGCGCAGTTTGGCTAGGCGCGGGCTTTGGGTGGCGACCACCATGCCTTCCGTGGCTGGCGTGGTACACGATGCAGGCGTGCCTTTGCGTCCGTGGATTTCAACCAAGCACAAGCGGCACGAGCCATAGGCCTCCAGACAATCGGTGGCGCACAACTTGGGGATGGAAATTCCGACTTCAGCCGCCGCGCGCATCACCGAGGTACCTTTGGGCACGCTGACGGCGCGGCCGTCGATGGTCATATTGACGGTGGTCTCGCCGGTCACTGGCGGGGTTCCGTAATCTTTGTCCTTCAACACGCTCATGATGCAATTTTCTCCGTTGGGCGGGCGAGGCCGAAATCTTCGGGGAAGTGTTTCAAGGCGCTTTGCACCGGCAGCGGTGTGAGGCCGCCCATGGCGCACAGCGACCCGTCGGTGAGCAATTCGCAAAGATCGTTCAGCAGGGCGAGGTTTTCGTTCCGGCGATCGCCGGCGATGATGCGGTCCATGACCTCGACGCCGCGCTGGCTGCCGATGCGGCACGGGGTGCACTTGCCGCAGCTTTCAAGGGCGCAGAACTCCAACGCAAAACGCGCTTGCTTGGCCATATCGACGCTGTCGTCGAACACCACGATGCCGCCGTGGCCGACCAAGGCATCCTGGGCGGCGAAGGCTTCGTAATCTTCGGGGGTGTCGAACAAACTGGGTGGAACGTAAGCCCCCAGCGGTCCGCCGGTCTGCACCGCACGGATGGGGCGTCCCGTCGCGGTGCCGCCGCCGAACTCATAAAGCAGGTCGTGCAAGGTCACGCCAAAAGCCTTTTCCACCAAGCCGCCGCGTTTGACGTTGCCGGCCAGCTGAAACGGCTGCGTGCCGCGCGAACGACCGACGCCGAGATCGCGGTAGAAATCCGCGCCTTTGGCCAAGATCACCGGAACGGTGGTCAGGGACAGCACGTTGTTGACCACGGTGGGTTGACCGAACAGGCCTTCCAAGGCGGGCAGGGGCGGTTTGCTGCGCACCTGTCCGCGCCGTCCTTCGAGGCTTTCGAGCATCGAGGTTTCTTCGCCGCAGATGTATGCGCCCGCACCGACCCGGACGTCGAGGTGAAATTCCCGGTCGGTACCGTGCAAACCGTCGCCCAGCCAGCCTTTACGCTCTGCAATGGCGATAGCTTCGCGCAGGGTGGCGATGGCGTGGGGATATTCCGAACGCACATAGATGTAGCCCTGCGTCGCACCCACGGCGAAAGCGGCGATGGTCATGCCTTCGATCAGCGCAAACGGGTCGCCTTCCATGATCATGCGGTCGGCGAAGGTGCCGCTGTCGCCTTCGTCGGCGTTGCAGCAGATGAATTTCTGATCGGCGTCCGCGTCGAGCACGGTCTGCCACTTGATGCCGGTGGGAAAACCCGCGCCGCCGCGCCCGCGCAGGCCGCTTTCGCGCACCTCGGCGCAAATTTCGGCGGGCGTCATGTCGCGTGCGCGCTTTACGCCTGCCATGCCGCCGTGGGCAAGGTAATCGTCAACCGACAGCGGGTCGATCACGCCGCAACGCGCAAAGGTCAGGCGTTCTTGGTTTTTCAGATATGGGATCTCCTCGGTGAAGCCTAACGCCAAGCGATGGTTCGCGGCGCTGAGGAAGCCGGTGTCGAACAACGACGGCACATCGGCGACGCTCACCGGGCCATAGGCCACGCGGCCCTCAGGCAAACTCACCTCGACCAACGGCTCCAACCACAACAGGCCGCGCGATCCGGTGCGTACGATTTCGACCGACAAGCGGCGGCGTTCAGCCTCAGTTGCAATGGCGGCGGCGACATCGTCGGCGCCGACCGACACGGCGGCGGCATCTTTGGGAATGTAAATGGTTTGTGCGCGCATCACTGATCCTTTCCGTAAACGCCGACAAGTGCGTTAAAGCGTGCCGCATCGACACGACCATGCAACTGAGCGTCGATCATGATGGCGGGCGACAAGGCGCAATTGCCCAGGCAATAAACGGCTTCCAACGTAAAGGCGTCGTCCGTGGTGGTGGTGCCCAAGTCGGTGGACAGGTGACGCTGGGCATGTTCGATCAAGGATTCCGCGCCCATCGCTTGGCAGGCTTCGGCACGGCAGATTTTAATCACGTGCCGGCCCGCGCGGGTGCGGCGGAAATCGTGATAGAACGACACCACGCCATGAACCTCGGCGCGCGACAGGTTCAAGGTCTTGGCCAGCAGGCGTATGGCAGCGTCTTCGATGCAGCCGAATTCTTCCTGCAAGGCATGCAGCATCGGCAACAGCGCGCCACGCTGGTCTTGGTGGTTCGAGATAAGGGAAGAGGCGCGCTCTTCCGACCACATCGCACGGCCGGACATGTCCGTTCTCCAATGTCATGTTAAGGCTGCGCTGAAGATCGGTCGAATACAGGCTGCAATCAAATTTCATTTGTTCATCGCCTGATAGGCAAAAACTATCGCCGCAGGGCATCCGTGATCGGATCGGGTATTCGTAGCGATGAAGCTATGTCCGCCAATGCAATGGCGATGGGCGAGGGCGGCGTGCGATCCGGGTGAACCAGTCCGACCATATGGTTCATGGTCGGTTGCGTCAGGGGAACGGCGATGAGGTTTGGGTCGGGGCTGATCAAGGTGAGCAGTTGATTGGTGACGATGCTCGACCACGGACCGTGGCGCACAAGGGTATACAGGTTGATCAAGGAATTCGTTTCGATTGCCGGTGTGACGTTCAGCCCAACTGCGTCGAATGCGGTGTCGGTGATGCGGCGGTTTTCCATGTCCGGCGTCATCAGGCATAGCGGATGATCGGCAGCATGCGTCCACGGCATCTCGCTCAAGCGTTCATTCACAAGGCTACGCTGAGTGAGGAAGAAATAACGCTCTTCATATAATGGAGTGGTGATCACACCGCTGAGTGGTTCGTTATTGAGGTACGTGATGCCGACATCCAGTTCGAATTCTTTCAAGTTGCGCTGAATTTGGCGAGAACTTATCGAGCGCACCGTGAAGCGCACGTGTGGGTGTTGCTGGGAAAACGAACCGAGCAGATGCGCCACCGACGGCAGCGCCGACGGGATCACGCCGATCTTGGCGATGCCGCTAAGACCCGCGTTTGTTTCTCTAATCGATTGCATAAACGATTCGTGTTCCGCGACCATGCGCCGGGCATGATCTAGAACCCGTTGACCTTCGTCCGTGAAGCCTTGAAATTTTTGGCCGCGCTCGACAATGGCGACGTCGAGGTTTTCTTCCAAATTGCGGATGGCATTGGAAAGGGTCGGCTGGGTGATGTTGCACGCCGCCGCCGCACGACCGAAATGGCGTTCGCGGGCCAAAGCCAACAGATAGGTGTATTTGCGCAACATGGGATACCCCGGTGATGACCGCCCGACAGAGAATTTTGCGCACACTTTTGCCCAAAACGTTTCACCTGTTCGGGTGATGCGGGCAGGTGTCCAAAAGTCGACGATGATCGTCCAAGCGTCGATCCGGTTTCGACGCCCCTGTGAACATGAATGAAGTGAAACCAAGAAATCGAATGGGATGGCGCGGCGTGAGTACCGAACACAATCCTGTCCCCAAAACGTACAGCGTGTCCCTGGTTACGGGTGAACGGTTCGAGTGTGCGGAGAATGAAAAGGTTTTGCTCGCCATGGAGCGACTGCACATGGCGGGCGTGCAGATCGGCTGTCGCGGTGGCGGTTGCGGGGCATGCCGGATCGCTGTTTTGAAAGGCGAGTATGAACTGCTGCCCATGAGCAAGAACCACGTATCCGATGAAGAGGCCGCGCAAGGTTTCGCGTTGGCCTGCCGGGTCATGCCCAACAGCGACTTGGTCATCGAAGCCGCGCCGAAGACGTCAAACTAAACCATCCAAGAGGAAACCACATGAGCACGCAGACTGCCCCGAATACCACTGGCGCGCTGGTCGAGATCAAGCACTTTATCAATGGTGAATTCGTCGCGGGATCAAGCGGCGAAACCTTTGACAACATCTGTCCGCTGAACGGCGAAAAGCTCGGTGTGATCCACAAGGCCAGCAAGCAAGACGTGGATGCCGCCGTCGCCGCCGCGCGCGCCGCCATGGACGGCGAGTGGGGACGGATGCCGGTGGCGGAGCGCTTGAAGCTGCTGTATGCGGTGGCCGATGAAATCGATCGGCGGTTTGACGATTTTCTGCAAGCCGAAATCGCCGATACCGGCAAGCCGCGCTCGCTGGCGGCGCACATCGACATTCCGCGCGGCGCGGCGAACTTCAAGGTCTTCGCCGACGTGGTGAAAAACGAGCCCACCGAAAGCTTCTTCTTGGAAACCCCTGACGGCGCGGGTGCGCTGAATTATGCGGTGCGCAAGCCCAAGGGGGTGATCGCGGTGATCAGCCCGTGGAACCTGCCGTTGCTGTTGATGACGTGGAAAGTCGGCCCGGCGTTGGCGTGCGGCAATGCCGTGGTCGTCAAGCCGTCCGAAGAAACGCCAACCACCACCACGTTGCTGGGCGAGGTGATGAATGCCGTGGGCATGCCCAAGGGCGTGTTCAACGTCGTGCACGGCCACGGTCCCAATGCGGCAGGCGAGTTCCTGACCCAGCATCCGGACGTCGATGCGATCACCTTCACCGGCGAGACCCGCACCGGCGAGGCGATCATGAAAGCAGCTGCCAACGGCGTGCGCGACGTATCGTTCGAACTGGGCGGAAAGAACCCCGGCATCGTGTTCGCCGACGCCAATTTCGATGCCGCCATTGAAGGCACCATGCGATCGGTGTTTGCCAACTGCGGCCAGGTGTGCCTGGGCACCGAGCGCATGTTCGTCGAGCGCCCGATCTATGAAAAATTCGTCGCTGAGCTGGCGAAAAAGGCCAAGAACCTCAAGCTTGGTCACTACAACGATGCGGACACCAATCTCGGCCCGCTGATCTCCCAAGAGCATCGGGACAAGGTGAAGTCGTACTACGACCTTGCCGTTTCCGAAGGCGCTACGGTGGTCACCGGCGGTGGAATCCCCGAGATGGGCGATCTCAACGGTGGTTGGTGGATCGAGCCGACAATCTGGACGGACCTCCCCGACGATAGCCGGACCGTGAACGAAGAAATTTTCGGACCGTGCTGTCACATCCGCCCGTTCGATACGGAAGAAGAAGTCATCCGTATCGCGAACGCCACGCCGTACGGATTGGCTGCGGCTGTGTGGACCACCGATAGTTCTCGCACCCACCGTGTCGCACGCCAACTCGACGCCGGAATCGTGTGGGTAAATTCGTGGTTCTTGCGTGATCTACGCACGGCCTTCGGCGGATCGAAAATGTCCGGTATCGGACGTGAAGGCGGCGTGCACTCTCTCGAGTTCTATACCGAACTCTCCAACGTCTGCGTCAAGCTGTGAGACCGACCATGACCTCAAAGCCCGAGAATATTCAAAAAGCCGCCGATGCGCTTTACCAAGCGCACAAGGCCAAAACGCCGTGCGATCCGATCCGCGACTTGCTCGAAGACGGTGATGTCGATGGCGCGTACGCGGTGCAGGAAACCAACACCCGGCGGTGGCTGGCGGAGGGTCGCAAATTGGTCGGCCGCAAGATCGGCCTGACCTCGGTCGCGGTGCAACAGCAGTTGGGTGTCGATCAGCCTGATTACGGCATGTTGTTCGCCGACATGGCGATTGCGGAAGGCGAGGAAATGCCGTTGGGCGCGTTGTTGCAGCCCAAGGCCGAAGCCGAAGTCGCATTCGTCATCGGCAAGGATTTAACCGATGAACAGATGACCTTGTCCGATCTCATCAGTGCGGTGGAGTACGCGCTACCGGCGTTGGAAATCGTCGATAGCCGCGTGGCGGATTGGAACATTCGCATTCTCGACACCGTCGCCGACAACGCATCCAGTGGCCTCTATGTGTTGGGGGCGCAGCCGGTCAAGCTCGACGGTCTGGATTTGCGCACTTGCGGCATGGTGATGAGCTTGTACGGCGAACCCGTGTCCACCGGCGTGGGCGCGGCGTGTCTGGGCCACCCGCTCAATGCCGCGTTGTGGCTGGCGAAAACCATGGCCCGCGTGGGCCGTCCGCTGAGTGCGGGCGATCAAATCATGTCCGGGGCCTTGGGCCCCATGGTGACCGCATCCCCCGGCGATGTGCTTGAGGCACGGATCGAAGGTTTGGGTTCCGTGCGTGCAGCATTTGCTAAGGAGTAACGACGAATGAGCCAAACAAAAACCAAATGCGCCATCATCGGGCCGGGTAACATCGGCACCGATTTGATGATCAAGGTGATGCGCACCGGCAAGAACATCGAAATGGGCGCGCTGGTCGGTGTAGACCCGAAGTCCGACGGTTTGGCGCGTGCCGAGCGCTTGGGCGTGATCAACACCGCTGAAGGTCTTGAAGGCCTGGTTAAGATGGACGTATGGAAAGACATCGGCGTGGTGTTCGACGCGACGTCCGCGTATGTGCACAAAAAGCACAACGACATCTGCGTCGAACACGGCAAGCAGATGATCGACCTGACGCCTGCTGCCATCGGTCCGCACTGCATCCCGGTGGTTAACATGGACGAGCACCTGAACGAGCAAAACGTCAATATGGTGACGTGCGGCGGACAGGCGACCATTCCGATGGTCTATGCTGTCAAGCGCGTTGCCCACGCGGTGCCGTACGCGGAAATCGTCGCCTCGGTTTCGTCGAAATCCGCCGGTCCCGGTACGCGCGCCAACATCGACGAGTTTACGCAAAACACCGCCCGCGCCATCGAAACGGTCGGCGGTGCGGCGCGTGGCAAGGCGATCATCATCTTGAATCCGGCCGAACCGCCGGTGTTGATGCGCGACACGGTCTATGTGTTGAGCCAAGGCGCGGAACCCGATGCGATCCAAAAAAGCGTCGAAGACATGGTCGCGGCGGTGCAGGACTACGTGCCCGGGTATCGCCTCAAGCAAGAGGTGCAGTTCGAACGTTTCGGCGAAAACAACCCGGTCAAGATCCCCGGATATGGTGAGTTCGCAGGCATTAAATCGACCATTTTCTTGGAGGTCGAAGGCGCGGCGCATTACCTGCCGGCCTACGCCGGAAATCTCGACATCATGACGTCGGCGGCACTGGCGACGGCGGAACGCTGGGCGGCGAAAACGAACGCGGCCGCGGCTGAATAAGGAACACATCGCATGACGGACAAAATCTACATTCAAGACGTGACGCTGCGCGATGGCATGCATGCGCTACGCCATCAGTTCGATATCGACGACGTGGTGGCGATCGCCAAGGAATTGGACAAAGCCAACGTCGACGCCATCGAGATCACCCACGGCGACGGCTTGGCGGGCGAAAGTTTCAACTACGGCTTCGGCTCCAACACCGATCTGGAATGGATCGCGGCGGTATCGGATGCGGTCGAGCACGCCGTCGTGACGGTGTTGTCGCTGCCCGGGATCGGCACCCGCGAACACCTCAAGGCCGCGTATGACGCCGGGGCGCGGTCATGCCGCATCGCCACCCATTGCACCGAGGCCGACACCGCCCAGCAACACATCCCTATCGCCCGTGAATTGGGCTACGACACGGTCGGTTTTTTGATGATGGCGCACATGAATACGCCCGAAGGTTTGGCCGAACAAGCCAAGCTGATGGAAGGCTATGGCGCCCAAACCATTTACGTCACCGACAGCGCCGGGGCGATGCTGCCCGACGACATCCGCGTACGCGTGCGCGCGGTGCGCGACGCCATCGATCCGAAAACCGAACTGGGCATTCATTGCCATCACAATCTGTCCATGGGCGTGGCGAATTCCATCGCCGCATTGGAGGAAGGCGCCAACCGCGTTGATGCTTCGCTCGCCGGTATGGGTGCGGGGGCGGGCAATGCTCCCCTGGAAGTGTTGATCGCGGTGATGGACCGCATCGGTTACAACCACGGCTGCGATCTGTTCACCTTGATGGATGCCGCCGACGACATCGTACGTCCGCTGCAAGACCGTCCGGTGCGTGTCGACCGGGAAAGCCTCAGCTTGGGCTACGCCGGGGTGTATTCCAGCTTCCTGCGTCACGCCGAAAACGCGTCCAAAACCTACAACATCGACACCCGCGACATCCTCGTCGAACTGGGCCGGCGCAAGATGGTCGGTGGTCAGGAAGACATGATCGTCGATGTCGCCCTGGATCTGATCAAGCAACGGGGTGCGGCATGAAGGATCTCGCACACATCGCCCAAGTTGTCGACGAAGCGGCGCGTAGCGCAACGGCTATCGCGCAGTTCGATGGCGACAATGCGCTGAACCTCGATGAGGCGTATGCCGTTCAGGCGATGTCCATCGCGCGACGCTTGGATCGTGGCGAACGTCGGGTGGGGGTCAAGATGGGCCTCACCAGTCGTCAGAAAATGGAACAGGTCGGCGTCTCGGAAGTCGTGTGGGGACGCTTGACCAACGCCATGCGTATCGAAGAGGGCGGCGCGTTGGATATGGCGAACTACGTCCACCCCCGGGTCGAGCCGGAAATCGCTTATTTGATGAAAAAGCCATTGTCGGGGGACGTCAGCCCGCTGGAAGCATTGGACGCGGTCGAAGCGGTCGCACCTGCGTTGGAAATCATCGACTCGCGCTATGAGAACTTCAAATTCGCCTTGGGCGACGTTATCGCCGACAACGCTTCGTCATCGGGCTTCGTGGTGGGCAATTGGCATGCACCAAGCACGGATGTTGCCAACCTCGGCATCATTTTGAAGTTCGACGGACGTCCGGTGCAAATGGGTTCCACCGCGGCGATCCTCGGCAATCCGATCCGTTCCCTTGTTGCCGCCGCACGCATGGTTGCGCGGTGGGGGGAAAGGTTGGAACCGGGTTCGATTGTGATGGCCGGTGGCGCCACTGCGGCGGCGCCGTTGGCGGCGGGCGTGCATGTGTGCGGCGAGTTCCAAAATGTCGGCAACGTCGAATTTCGCGTCGCGAGCTAAGGGGGCGTCATGAGCCAGCCAATCGACATCGAATTCTTTTTCAATTTCCGCAGCCCCTATTGCTATCTGGCGAGCAAAGCGGTGTGGGACATTTTCGAAGACGAACGCGTCAATTTGCTGTGGCGGCCGTTGGGCGGTTGGTCCGGGCGGTCGGATCCCGAACGCGCCAAAATCAAAATCCCATCGGTTCGCCAAGACATCAAGCGCTGGACCAAGAAACTCGGTATCCCGATGACCCCGCCGCCGATCACCACCGACCCGACCCATGCCGGTGCGGCCAGCCTGTGGGCCGAACGCGAAGGCAAGCTCAAGGACTTTATCGTCGAAGTGATGCGGGCGGAGTGGGGCGAAGGCCAAGACATCGGCGATCTCGACGTGTTGCGCGCGGTGGCCGGGCGGATCGGCTTGGACGGCGATGGCATCGTCGCCGCGGCGACCGATGCGGACAATTTGGCGACCCTGCAACGCAACGCCCAAGAGGCTCAGGACAAGTGCGTGTTCGGCGTGCCGAGCTTTGTCATCGGCGATCAGATTTTCTGGGGCAATGACCGCCTTGATTTCGTGCGTGAACATCTGCGCGAACTGTATGCGGATAACCGGTGAGGCCGAAGATGATCGCACGTGTGCACAAATCGCTCACCAATCTGCCGTCGGACGCCAAGGGCTGTGTCGTCGCCATCGGTAATTTCGACGGCGTGCATCAAGGCCATCAGGCGTTGATTTGCCGGGCGCGGGACAAGGCGATGGAACTTGGCGCGCCTGTTGGCGTGCTGACGTTCGAACCGCATCCCCGCGCGTTCTTCGACCCCAACCAAGCACCGTTTCGGTTGACGGCGGAGAACCTGAAAACGGCCTACATGGCGAGCCAAGGCGTCGATCATATATTTGTCGCCGAATTCAACGCGGCTTTTGCGGCGCTGTCGGCGCAAAGCTTCGTCGACGAGGTGCTGGTGCGCGATTTGGCGGTTGCCCATGTGGTGGTGGGGGCGGATTACCGTTTCGGCAGCCGTCGCCACGGCGACATCGCCCTGTTGCGCGCGCTCGGCAAAGCAGGCGGTTTCGGGGTCAGTGAAGTCGCGCCGGTGATGGATCGCCACGGACTGGTGTATTCGTCGACCCGTGCGCGCGCCGCCTTGCGCGACGGCATGCCCAACTTGGCGCGTGAGATCATGAGCCGCACGTGGGAGCTTCATGGTCGCGCCGAGCATTTTGAGGATGGCGTGGTGTCGATCGCGTTCGACGGCCACCAGCGTCCCTTGCCGGGAATGTATGTGGTCCGGGTCGATATCAGCGATCCGCACACAGGAAAAGTCGTCGAAACCGTTCAGACGCTTGCGTGGCATTACGCCGCCCGCTTCGATGGCGAGAACGAGCTCTACATTTCGTTCGATACGGATGCAATCGTCGGCAAGCGCCTGCGCGTTCAATTTCTCGATTACGTCGAAGCAGGGCGGCTCGACTACGTTGGCACGAATTGGGCATATCCAACCGAAAAACCGGACCTCCCCGTTCTCGATACCGGTTGGTTATGAGCTCTCAAGATTGTCGTCCTCAATGAACGGTGTGTATGGCGTTCAGTGAGGCGGCATGGTCCGGGCGCATGCATGTGGTGCGCATGCGCCCGGACATTTTTTTGGGTTTAACTTGTGGGGCACTATGATTGACATGGATTCCATGACCAAGGAACAAGCCGCTTCCGCACCGGTCACGGTCAGCGTCGCGCGGAGAATCCTGCCCGGCAGGGAACAGGACTACGAAGACTGGATCACGGGCGTGAGCGTAGCCGCGGCCAAGTTTACCGGTCACCAAGGCATCAACATCATCCGGCCCAACCAGGAGGGCAGTGGAGAGTACGTTTTGATTTATCGATTCGACAGCTACGAGCATGGCCGCGCGTGGGAAGAATCCGACGTGCGAGCCTTTTGGATGGCGAAGCTCGATGGCATGGCGGAAGGCGAGGCGACCTATAAGAAGGTCACCGGACTTGAGTTTTGGTTCGATTTGCCCGTCATTCCGATCGCGGCGCGGCCTTCGCCGCATAAAATGGCATTGATCCTGGTGATCACGGTATTTCTGCTAGTATATCCCATGCAAGCCTACGTCGGCCCATTGATGGGAGATATCCCCCTGTGGGCCAAGGTTTTCTGTGTGGTGTTGTTTCAGGTCCTGATGTTGACCTATGTTGTTATGCCACGTGTAACGAAGCTCTTGAAGTCGTGGCTCTATACCATCGACCGCTCGTCCTAGGAGGACACATGCGTAAGGTTTTTCACAAGCTCCTTGTCGCCAACCGGGGTGAAATCGCGATCCGCGTGTTTCGCGCAGCCAACGAACTCGGCATCAAGACAGTCGCTGTCTACGCCGAGGAGGATAAGCTGTCGCTGCACCGCTTCAAGGCGGATGAAAGCTACCGCATCGGTGAAGGCCTAGGCCCGGTCAAAGCCTACTTGACGATCGACGAGATGATCCGCGTCGCCAAGCAAGCCGGGTGCGACGCGATCCATCCCGGCTACGGTTTCTTGTCGGAAAACCCCGAATTCGCCGAAGCCTGTGCCGCAAACGGCATCACCTTTGTCGGCCCGACACCCGAGGTGATGCGGTCCCTGGGTAACAAGGTTTCCGCGCGCGAGATGGCGGTTAAGGCCGGTACGCCGGTGATGCCCGCCACCGGACCGTTGCCCGAAGACATGGGCGAGGTGCGCAAGCTTGCCTTGGAAGTCGGCTACCCGGTGATGCTCAAGGCATCGTGGGGTGGCGGCGGTCGCGGTATGCGCGTGATCGAATCTGAGGATGCGCTGGAACGCGAGGTCACCGCCGGACGGCGCGAAGCCGAAAGCGCGTTCGGCAACGGCGAAGTCTATCTGGAAAAACTGGTCAGGCGCGCGCGTCACGTCGAAGTCCAACTGTTGGGCGACAAACACGGCACCGTGGTGCATCTGTTTGAGCGAGACTGCACGGTGCAGCGGCGCAATCAAAAGGTCGTCGAGCGTGCTCCGGCCCAGTATCTCAGTGATCAGCAACGCGCGGATTTGTGCGACGCCGCGCTGCGCTTGGCGCGCACGGCGGGTTATGAATGCGCGGGCACGGCGGAATTCCTCATGGATGCCGACACCGACGCGTTCTACTTCATCGAGGTCAATCCGCGCATCCAAGTCGAGCATACGGTCACCGAAGAAGTCACCGGCATCGATATCGTCAAGGCGCAACTGCTCATCGCGGCGGGTGGGCGCATCGGCGACTTGGATGAATCGGGCGTTCCAGCACAAAAAAATATCCGCCTTATCGCCCACGCCATGCAGTGTCGGGTCACCACCGAAGACCCGGAACAGAACTTCATTCCCGATTACGGCCGCATCAACGTCTATCGCGGCGCCACCGGGTTCGGCGTGCGCCTGGACGGCGGCACGGCGTATACCGGCGCGGTGATCACGCGGTTTTACGACAGCTTGTTGGAAAAGGTCACCTGCCGGGGGGCGACCCCGGAAGAGGCGCGCACGCGTATGGATCGTGCGCTTCGGGAATTTCGCATTCGCGGTGTGGCGACCAACTTGGTATTCGTCGAAAACCTCATCAATCACCCGACCTTCAAGGATGCCAGCTACACCACGCGCTTTATCGACGAAACGCCGGAACTGTTTCATTTTCCCAAGCGCCGCGATCGTGGCACGCGGCTGTTGAACTTCATCGGCGAGGTGATCGTCAACGGCAACCCAGAGGTCGCCGGGCGCAAGGTGCCTGAACCGCACCCGTTGCCCAAGGTGCCTGTGCACGATTTCAAAGCCCCGCCCAAGGGCACGCGCGATCTATTGAACGAATTGGGGCCGGACGGATTCAGTGCGTGGATGAAGGACCAAAAACGCGCGCTGATCACCGACACCACCATGCGTGACGGTCATCAGTCACTGCTGGCGACGCGCATGCGCACTTATGACATGGTTCAGGTGGCCGACAGCTACGCGCACCTGTTGCCCGACTTGTTCAGCTTGGAATGCTGGGGCGGTGCGACGTTTGACGTGTCGATGCGGTTCTTGAAGGAATGCCCGTGGGATCGCCTGCGTCACTTGCGCGAACGCATTCCCAATGTGCTGTTTCAAATGTTGCTGCGCGGCGCCAACGGGGTCGGTTACGCCAACTATCCCGACAACGTGGTGCAGGCGTTTGTCAAGCAGGCCGCCGAAAGCGGCGTCGATGTGTTTCGCGTGTTCGACAGTCTCAACTGGGTGGAAAATATGCGCGTGTCGATGGATGCGGTGTTGGAAAGCGGCAAGCTGTTGGAAGGCGCGATCTGCTATACCGGCAATCTGCTCGATCCCAAACGGCCCAAGTACGACTTGGACTATTACATCAAGATGGCGCGCGAGCTGAAAGACGCGGGCTGTCACATCATCGGCATCAAGGACATGGCCGGGTTGTGCAAGCCCACCGCGATCAAGATGCTGGTCGAAGCGGTGAAGGCGGAAACGGATCTGCCGATTCATTTTCACACCCACGATACGTCCGGCATCGCGGCGGCCAGCGTTCTGGCGGCGGTCGAGGCGGGCGTCGATGCCATCGATGCGGCGATGGACAGTTTTTCCGGCCTCACCTCGCAACCGAACCTGGGCTCCATCATCGAAGCGTTGCGCGATACGGATCGCGACAGCGGCATCGACCCGGCGGTGGTGCGTGAGTTCTCCAACTATTGGGAATTCGTGCGCAAGGATTATCGCGGCTTCGAAAGCGACCTGCGGTTCGGCGCGTCGGAAGTCTACCTGCATGAAATGCCGGGCGGTCAGTTCACCAACTTGAAAGAACAAGCCCGATCCATGGGCTTGGAAGAGCGCTGGCACGATGTCGCTGAGGCTTATGCCGAGGTCAACCAGATGTTCGGTGACATCGTCAAAGTCACACCGTCGTCCAAAGTGGTCGGCGACATGGCGCTGTCGATGGTGTCGGCGGGACTCACCCGCGCCGAGGTCGAAGATCCCAAGCGCGAGGTCGCGTTCCCCGATTCCGTGGTGTCGCTGTTTCATGGCGATCTTGGTCAGCCGCCGGGGGGCTTTCCCAAAGCCCTGCAAGACAAGGTGCTCAAGGGGGCGAAGCCCATCACGGTGCGCCCCGGTGCGTCGGTGCCGCCCGCCGACCTTTCCGCGGTCAAGGCGGACGCTGAACATAAAGTCGGCCGCCAGATCAGCGACGAAGAGCTGCAATCGTATCTGATGTATCCCAAGGTCTATGTCGATTACGCCAATCACCGGCGCGACTATGGCCCGGTCGAAGCGTTGCCGACGCCGGTGTTCTTTTACGGCATGCAACCCGGCCAGGAGATCAGTGTCGAACTGGAAATGGGCAAGAGCCTCAATATCCGTTGCGTCGCCATCGGCGAGGTGGACAACGAAGGCCAAGTCAAGGTGTTCTTCGAACTCAACGGCCAGCCGCGCGCTGTGCGCGTCGAGGATAAATCGGTCGCCGCCACGGTGGTGAGCCATCCCAAAGCCGAAGAAGGCAACGCCAATCACATCCCCGCGCCGATGCCGGGCGTGGTGGCTTCGGTTGCCGTGCATGAAGGACAAAAGATCACGGCTGGCGATTTGCTGCTGACCATCGAAGCGATGAAGATGGAAACCGCCATTCACGCCGACCGCAGTGGCGTCGTCAAACGCTTGACGGTCAAGTCCGGTGCGCAGGTCGAGGCCAAGGATCTGTTGATCGAGTTGGAATGATGGGGGAAGGCGATATAGTTCGTTTTCTCAATGCTGGTCTTCGAGGCCACGCAGCCGTTCAGAGCGGCGCCGGAGCAGTTCCAGCGTCAACAGGAATGCAATCGACACCAAGATCAGCAGTGTCGCGACGGCGAGAATGGTCGGATTGATCTGTTCGCGCAGTCCGGAAAACATCTGCCGTGGGATTGTGCGTTGGCCCGGACCGGCCAAAAACAGAACCACCACCACTTCGTCAAACGAGGTTACGAAGGCAAACATCGCCCCGGAAATAACCCCCGGGCGGATCAACGGCACCACCACATCGAAGAACGTTTTCAGCGGCGATGCGCCCATGCTCAATCCGGCGTGATAGAGCGATTTGTCGAACCCGCTGAGCGTCGCCGTCACGGTGATGATGACGAACGGCACCCCCAACGCTGCATGGGCGATGATCAGGCCGACGTAGCTGCCGGCCAAGTTGAACTTGGTGTAAAAGAAAAACATGCCCGCCGCGATGATGATCAACGGCACGATCATCGGTGACAGCAACAGCGCCATGATCAGGCGCTTGAAGGGCATATTCTGGCTCGACAATCCAACCGCCGCCATGGTGCCCAATACCGTCGAGACGATGGTGGCGAAAAAGCCGATGATGAAGCTGTTTTTGATCGCCAGCATCCAGTTGGGATTGTCGACGATGGCCTGGTACCAACGCAACGAATACGCTGACGGCTCAAGCGTCATCATACCCTTGGTGAAGGTGAAGAACGGTTCGGCGTTGAACGACAGCGGGATGATCACCAAGATCGGCAGGATCAGGAAAAACAGCACCGCCCAGGCGCTGAACTTCAACGCATAGTGCCCCAGCTTGTGCCAAACGGTGTAATAGGCGGGAAGGTTTTGCGTCATAGTCGGCTCATCCCAGCTTGATGTTGCTTGCGCCGACAAAGCGGTCGTAGACCCAATAGAGGGTCAAGATCAGCACCAGCAGCAACGTGCCCAACGCGGCCGCCAGACCCCAGTTGTTCGATTGCTGCATGTGAAAGGCGATGATGTTGGAAATCATCTGCCCGTCGGTGCCGCCGACCAGCGCGGGGGTGATGTAGTAGCCCACCGAAATGATGAACACCAACAGCGCGCCCGCTGAAAGGCCAGGTAGTGTGTTGGGCAGATAGACGCGCAAGAACGCCGGGATCGGGCGCGCGCCCATGGACATCGCCGCGCGCATGTAGCTGGGATCGATACCCTTCATCACGCTGTAGAGCGGCAAGATCATGAACGGCAACAGAATGTGGGTCATGGCGATGATGGTGGAAAATTCGGTGTAGAGCATTTCCAGCGGTTCGGCCGTCAGGCGCAAGCTGGTGAGGAACGAATTGATCACGCCGTTGGTTTGCAGCAACGCGATCCACGCCGTGGTGCGCACCAAAAGCGAGGTCCAAAACGGCAGCAACACGAAGATCATCAACATGTTCGCGGTCTTGGACGGGGCGTTGGCCAGATAATAGGCCAGCGGGTAACCGAGCAGCAGACACAGCACCGTGATGATCAGGGCCATTCGCAGGGTCTTGGTGTAGAGTTGGATATAGATTTGCGTCGCCTCGCGCAGTTGCAGTTCGCCGTCGAAGGTGCGTTCCAGATCCAGGGCGGTCAGGTAATGGCTGTCGGTATAGGTTTGGCCGGATTTTTGAACCGCGCGCCACAACGCCGGGTCGGCCCAGCCCTTGTGCGCTTTCAGCAATAGGGCAGCGCCGGTTTCGGCCAGTTGCGCGTCGTCCAGGCGGCCCATCTTGCGCGCGGTCGATTTGATCAGGCTGGATGCGCCGGGCTTGTTGCGGTTGATCTCTTCGGCCAGCTTGCCCGATTTGCGTTCCGCGGCCAGACGTTTCAGATCGATCGCCATGGCGTTCAGGACGCGGTCGTCGGGAACGTCGTCGCCGTTCCAGCCGCTCAACTGTTCCAGGGTTTGCGGGATCAGTTCGGCCACCACGGGATTGTAAAAGCCCCGGTGCAGCATCGTGCCGATGGGGGCGACGAAGGCGAAGAAAATAAACGCCAGCAACGGCGTGACCATGGCGAACGCGACCATCTTGTGGCGGCGCATTTCGCGGCGCGCATTTCGCGCTTCGTGCTTGCTCAGCAAATTGGCTTGTGCGGTGCTCATGGCGTTCGGTCACTTTGTTTCATTTGGCGGCGCGGTGCGAGGTTGGGTCCGCGCCGCCGCATGAAAGCAGGTTTACTTCAAAAGCCACTCGTTGAATTTTTCACCGAGCGATTCGCCGTAGTCGGCCCAGAAGATGCCGTCGGCCTTTACACCCTTATCCAGGTGCGAGGTCGGCAGGTCGGGGATCACGCCGGCGTCGACCATCGCCATGGACGACTTGCGGGTCGGGCCGTAGGCGACTTCCGGCATGCCGGAAAGCGGTTTGGTGCCGGTAGCGAACGAAATGAAGTCGAACGCCAGATCCTTCTTCTTGCTGCCTTTGACGACCGACCAGACGTCCAAGTCGTAGACGTGGGCGTCCCAAACCATCTTGAACGGCTTGCCGTCCTTTTTGATGGCGTCGAAGATGCGGCCGTTGGCCGATTGGCCCATCACCGCGCCGCCGTCGTTGAGTAGTTGCGGAACCTGGGACCAGGAATCGAACCACACGATGTCGTTCTTGATGGTGTCGAGCTTGGCGAAGGCGCGCGCTTGACCGGCTTCGGTGGCGAGCACTTCATAGACCTTGTCCTGGGGCACGCCGTCTGCGATCAGCGCCCATTCCATGTTGACCTGCGGACGCTTGCGCATGGCGCGCTTGCCGGGGATCTTCGCGGTGTCGAAGAAGTCGCCGATCGTTTGCGGCGCGGTCGACCCGATGGTCTTTTCGTTGTAGGCGTAGATGATCGTCCACACAATGTTGCCGACGCCGCATTCGTTGGCGATGGCGGAGGGGATGAAATCCTTCTCACCCGGGGTGCCGTCGGCGCCCGGCGCCAAGACGCTGCGCGGGATGACTTCCAGCAGTCCTTCGGAACATGCGCGTTCCAGGTCGATCACTTCGATGTCGACCACGTCCCACTGGATGTTTCCGGCTTCGACCTGGGCTTTGATTTCGGCGATGCCGCCCGAATAATCCTCGAACAGGATCTTGGTGCCGGTCTTGGCGGTGTAGGGATCGATCATGTGTTTCTTCTGGGCCGCGCCGTATGCGCCGCCGAACGAAACGGCGGTCAGTTCCGCCGCCATCGAGGTGGAAGAGAGCATCGCTCCCAACGCGACCCCGGCGATCAATGTTGTGGTTTTCATGTTTTGTTTAGCCTCCCGTACGTGTGAGAAAAAAATGAAACCGCGCCCTCTGATCGCGGTGGCGTGTCTTACTTATGATTTCGCCGCAAAGGCGAAGCAGTCATGCTGGCGTGAGATGAGTTTCGCTTGTTCGCCTTCTGCGAATTGGGGCGCCGCATGGTCGTTGAGAACCTTGACGACAATTTCGGTGCCGTCGGGTAGGTCGAAGAAATAACGAATGAAATCGCCGACATACAATCGCACCGAAAATGTCGCCGTGATGGTGTTGTCGTAAGCGTGGTCACTGGGCAGGATGAACAGTTTTTCCGGGCGCACGGCGACTTTACAGGGGCTGCCGACGGTGTCGCAGTCGGCGCGCCGAGTGACGATTTCTTCCCCGGTGGAAATTTTCACCCGCACCGTGTCGCCGTCATGACCGACGACGGTGCCCGGCATGAAATTGTTTTCACCGATGAAGTCGGCGACGAACGCGTTGGCGGGCTGTTCATAAAGAACGTCCGGCGCCGCGCATTGCTGCACCACGCCATCGTCGAACACCGCGATGCGGTCCGACATGGTCAGCGCTTCGGTCTGATCGTGGGTGACGTAGATGACCGTGAAGCCGAGCTTTTTGTGTAGACGAGTGATTTCCAGCTGCATTTGTTCGCGCAGCTTTTTGTCCAACGCGCCCAGCGGTTCGTCCATCAGCACCAAGCTGGGGCTGAAGATCAAGGCGCGCGCCAGCGCGACGCGTTGGCGTTGGCCGCCGGAAAGCTGGCCGGGGGTGCGTCCGCCGAAACCATCCAGTTCGATGAGCTTGAGATAACGCTCGACCCGCTCCGAGACGTCGGCCTTGGGCATCTTGCGCACCTTGAGCGGATAGGCGAGGTTTTCGGCGATGCTCATGTGCGGGAACAGGGCGTAGTTCTGAAACACCATGCCGATGTTGCGCTTGTACGGCGCGGTGCGGGTGATCGGATGTCCGTCCAACAGGATGTCGCCGCTGGTGACGCTTTCAAAGCCCGCCATCATCATCAGCACGGTGGTCTTACCGGACCCCGACGGTCCCAGCAAGGTCAGGAATTCACCCTTGGCGACGTCCAAGTTGAAGTCCTTCACGACCAGGGTTTTCTGGTCGTAGCTCTTTTGAATATTGGCGAAGCGCAGGAAATCCGGCGCGCCATCCGTGGTCATTGAAAACCCCCAGGGTCTCTCGTTCCGATGCCCGTTATCGTTTAATCAACACTACTGCAATACGGAACAAAACTGCGATAGATCAGTTTATGTATATGAATTGGTACAGATTGCGTATGAGCTCGTCAATCCATTGGTTTTACAAATAAATACTATGAAATTAGGGTTTTTGGTGTGTTTCGGATAATTGAGCCAAGATCTTTGATCGATGTGCTGAAGTTTCCAACAAGCGGTCTCTGATCCGCTTGCGCCGTTGTGGAACCTTCGTTTAGGCTCCGCTGATGAACGATATATTCTTTTTGGTTTTGCCTTTCTTCGCCCTGGTTGTCGCAGGTTACGTGGCCGCGCTCGGCCGCATCATCGATGCGCCGGGGGTGGTGGGCCTCAACCGCTTCGTCTATTTCTTTGCCCTTCCGGCGTTGCTGTTCAACAAGATGGCGGAAAGCGATTTTCAACGTCTGGTTAACGAGAGCGCCTTCGTTCTCGCTCATTTGGTCGCGGGCTTGGCGGTGTTCGCAACGGTATGGTTTTTGGCGCAGGCGCTGTTTCACGCCGAACGCAACAACCGCGCGGTGATGGCGCTGGCAGGGTGTTATGGCAACATCGGATTTTTGGGCATCCCGCTTTTGGTGTCGGTTCTGGGCGGTGGCGCGGCTGCGCCCCTGTCGTTGATGCTGCTGGTCGATGTGGCGTTTTTCATTCCCTTTGCGACGATCTTGATGAACCCGATGGGTGCAGGGCAGGTGCGCCACATCATCGTGCGCGGCGTGGCGAAAAACCCACTGATCTTAGCCATCGTTGTTGGGACGCTGTTTTCAGCCACCGGGATCGGCTTGCCAGGCGAATTGGCGGATTTCACCAATTTGTTGGGCCAAGCCGCCGCACCTGCGGCGATGTTCGCATTGGGCGCGGTGCTGGCGGGCCGCCCGATCGCGGACGGCGTGGGCGAGGCGTCGTTCGCCAGCCTGGCCAAGCTGGCGTTGCACCCACTGATCATGTGGGGGGCGATGACGGCGTTTGGGGTCAGCGATGAATGGCGTTTGGTCGCAACCTTGGGGGCGGCGACACCGGTGGCGGCGGCGCTGTTCGTCATCGCCCAAGAACACAATGCCATGCCGGTAAGGGCATCCACGGCGGTGTTGTTGTCCACCGCCGTGTCGATGATCACCTTGCCGCTTTTGATCACCTGGTTGATGCATTAGCGGCTTAGGTGTGCGCCGCCTTGGCCTTTTTGCGCCATGCGTGCAGCAGCGGTTCGGTGTAGCCGTTGGGTTGCTCGCGGCCTTTGAACACCAAGTCCGATGCCGCCTGAAACGCGATTGAACTCGCGAAGTCCGGGGCCATGGGGCGATAGCTGGGATCGCCTGCGTTTTGTCCGTCGACCACCGCGGCCATGCGTTCCAGGGTCTCGCGCACTTGGTCTTCGGTGCAGATGCCGTGATGCAGCCAGTTAGCCAGATGTTGGCTGGAAATACGCAAGGTGGCGCGGTCTTCCATCAAGCCGACGTTGTTGATGTCGGGCACTTTCGAACAACCCACACCTTGGTCGATCCAACGCACCACGTAGCCGAGAATGCCTTGTGCGTTGTTGTCCAGTTCGGACTGGATTTCAATGTCGGTCAGTTTGCGATCGCCGAGCAACGGGATGGTGAGGATATCATCCACGCTTGCCCGGGGGCGATCCGCCAGGGCGCGCTGGCGTTCCGCCACACTGACGGCGTGATAGTGCATGGCGTGCAAGGTTGCGGCGGTGGGCGAGGGCACCCACGCGGTGTTGGCCCCGGCTTCGGGGTGGGCTTGCTTGAGTTGCACCATGCGGCGCATTTCGTCGGGCATCGCCCACATCCCCTTGCCGATCTGAGCCTTGCCGCTGAGCCCTGCCGCCAATCCGATGTCGACGTTCCAGTCTTCGTATGCCGCGATCCACGGTTCGGCCTTCATGGCTTCTTTCGGCACCACCGGTCCGGCTTCCATGGAAGTGTGAATTTCGTCGCCGGTGCGATCCAGGAACCCGGTATTGATGAACACCACGCGATCCTTGGCGGCGCGGATGCATTCCTTCAAGTTCACGGTGGTGCGGCGTTCCTCGTCCATGATGCCCATTTTCAAGGTGTTGCGCGCCAGACCGAGGATGTCTTCGACATACGAAAACAGTGTGTCGGCGAAGGCGACCTCTTCGGGCCCGTGCATTTTGGGTTTGACGATGTAGACGCTGCCGGCGCGGCTGTTGCCACCCTTGTTGGCGCCTTTGAGGTCGTGCAGCGCGCACGCGCTGGTGAACAGGGCGTCGAGAAAGCCTTCGGGAATTTCGTTGCCGTTTTGGTCGAGCACCGCGTCGGTGGTCATCAGATGGCCGACGTTGCGAACCAACAACAGACTGCGTCCGTGCAGGCGCAATTCGCCGCCGTCCGGCGTGTTATAGACGCGATCGGATTTCAGGCGGCGCACGACGGTCTTGCCGCTTTTGGTGAACTGTTCTTGCAAATCGCCTTTCATCAAGCCCAGCCAGTTGCGATAGGCGAGGACTTTGTCATCGGCGTCGACGGCGGCGACGGAATCTTCGCAGTCTTGAATGGTCGACAGCGCCGCTTCCATCACCACGTCGGCGACGTGGGCGGGGTGTACCTTGCCGACATAATGATCGGCGTCGGTGCGGATTTCGATGTGCAGGCCGTTGTGTTTGAGCAGCACCGTGTGCGCAGTGCCATCAGTATCGAAACCGATGAATTGCGTCGGATCGGCCAGCGCAGTGGTGCGCCCGTCGGCCAGCGTCATGCGCAGGGATTTGCCGTCGATCACGTCATAAGCGGTGACCTCGCCGTGACGCCCTTCAGCAAGCGGGGCGGCTTGATCCAGGAACTTGGCGGCGTAGGCGAACACGGCTTGGCCGCGCGCGGGGTTGAAGGTCGCGCCTTTTTCCAGGCCCTCGTCTTCGGCAATCACATCGGTGCCATACAGCGCATCGAACAAGCTGCCCCAACGGGCATTGGCGGCGTTGAGCGCGAAGCGTGCGTTCATCACCGGCACTACCAATTGCGGTCCGGCGATGGTGGCGATTTCCGCATCGACGTTGGTGGTGGTGATTTTAAAGGCGTCGCCTTCGTTCAACAGATAACAGATATCGGTGAGGAACTGCTTGTACGCCGCAGTGTCGAACGGTTGGTCGGCATGCGTTTTGTGCCAGGCATCGATTTGCGCCTGCAGAGCGTCGCGCTTTTGCAGCAACGCGGCGTTGCGCGGCGCGAGTTCCTTGACCATGCGGTCCAAGCCTGCCCAGAATGCATCGGGCTCGACACCCGTGCCGGGCAGAACTTCAGATGCGGCGAATTGATAAAGCAGGGGTGCGACCCGCAGGTCGCCGACGGCGATCCGGTTCGTCATGATATCGGCCCTTTGTTCTCATCGTTGGGGAGGTCCTCACTTCCTTGGAAGCGGGCCTGTCGGGCACGATCGACCCGACATATATATTATGGTGCACTGCAGCATAAACGCCAAGCTTGAGAAGCCATTTGCAGAATGATTTTCCACGATGCGGAAGTTGTGGGTTGAATAAGTCTAGCCTGGGGATTTTCGTTGATCGTATGATCGCACCTGCGCTGGCGTGAACAGACTGGCGTGCGTCAATACACTACGAGGATAAGTGAGCCATGAGCGACAAACCCAGAATTCTTGTCACCCGCAAACTGCCGGACGCCGTGGAGGCCCGCTTGCAGCGCGATTACCAGCCCATGCTCAATCCCGATGATCGGCTGTATTCGACCGATGAGATCATTGAAATGGCGGCAAACGCCGATGCGATCTTGCCGTGTCACACGGAAAAATTCCCCGCCGAGGTGATTGCCAGGCTACCGGAAAACGTACGCGCCATCGCCAACTTTTCGGTGGGCCACGATCATGTCGATCTGGACGCGGCCAAGGCCAAAGGCATCATCGTCACCAACACCCCGGACGTGCTGAGCGACGCAACCGCGGAAATCGCCATTCTTTGCATGTTGGGCGCGGCGCGGCGCGCTTATGAAGGTGAGCGTATGATCCGCGCTCAGCAATGGAAAGATTGGAGTCCGACCTTCATGCTCGGCGCGCAAACCACCGGCAAGCGTTTCGGCGTGGTCGGCATGGGGCGGGTCGGCCAAGTGGCCGCCAAACGCGCCCGTGGATTCGACATGGAAGTGCACTATTATAATCGCAGCCGCCTCAGCGCCGATCTCGAATGCGGCGCGACTTATCATGAAACGGTCGAAGATTTGCTGCCCCATTGCGATGTGCTGTCGATCCATTGCCCGGCAACGCCACAAACCACTGGACTTTTGAACCGCGAGCGCATCGCCTTGTTGCCCGATGGCGCGATCGTGGTGAACACCGGGCGCGGTGGCGTCGTCGATGACGAGGCGCTGATCGAAGCGCTGACATCGGGCAAAGTCTTTGCGGCGGGACTCGACGTTTTTAATGGCGAACCGGATCATATTCATCCAAAGTATCGCGAGTTGGACAACGTATTCTTGTTGCCCCACCTGGGCAGCGCAACCGTAGAGACGCGTAACGGCATGGGCTTTCGCGCGCTGGACAATCTGGATGCCATTTTCGCAGGGCGAGAGCCGGGCGATCGTATTGCATAATGCTTGTGTAAATGCAGTGCAGTGCATTGAAAAGTATGGCTAAAATGTATCATTTTCGCAGGATGGAAAAGAAAACCATTTGCGTTGACCCGTTTGCATCATGGCCCTACGGTCAGGATACAAAACAGTGCATTTGAGCGCTGTATAAATGGGCCTCCCCTTATCCCATCATCGTCCAATAATCGATTGAAACGATAAGGTTAAGAGGCCACGTAGAATGGAGGCGGTCCGGGTGATCCGGGCGTCACTGAGGGTTTTTGAACCGAATCGCAGCTGAAGACCGAAGGTCCAGCAGGGTGATCCGGTTTGTTCAGTGAGTATGATGCGTTATTTGCCCAAAGGCGTGGCGTCAGCATATCCTCAAAGGGAATTCTTTTAATTGGGAGGCCAAGAGCATGACCAAGACCACTGAAACGAACCAGGACAAAGCGCTGTCGCGTCGTAAGTTCCTGAAAGGCAGCGGTATCGCTGCAACGGGCGCAGCCGCGGCCGTATTGTCCGCACCGCACGTCGCCAAAGCCGCGACCGTGTTGAAGGTTCAGGCTGCCTGGGGCGGCGGCATCTTCCTGGAATTCGCCCAGGACTACGCCGATCGCGTGAACAAGATGGCTGGCGGCTCGATGAAAATCGAACTGTTGGGCGTCGACGCCGTTGTGAAAACCGCCGAAATGCAGACCGCTGTGCACAAAGGCGTTCTCGACGGTGCACACCTTGTGACCGCTTACTGGTACTCCAAAAGCCCGGTTGCCTCGCTGTTCGGCACCGGCCCTTGCTTCGGTTGGTCCGCCAACGAACTGATGGGCTGGATCCAATACGGCGGTGGTCGTGAGCTCTACAACGAACTGATGCACGACAAGCTGCGCTTGAACTTGGTCGGCTTCTTCTCCGGCCCGATGCCGGCGCAGCCGTTGGGTTGGTTCAAAGAGCACATCACCGACGCTTCGCAGATGAAGGGCCTGAAGTATCGCACCGTTGGTCTCGCCGCCGACGTTCTGCAAGAAATGGGCATGTCGGTTGTGCAGCTTCCGGGTGGCGAAATTCAGCCGTCCATGAAGAGCGGCCTGATCGACGCAGCTGAATTCAACAACCCGACGTCCGATAAAGACTTCGGCATGCAGGACGTGTCCAAGCACTACCACTTGGCCAGCTTCCATCAGTCGCAGGAATCGTTCGAAATCATCTTCAACAAGACCCTGTTCGACAACCTGTCGCCCGAACAGCAGTCGATCCTCGAATACGCTTCCGAAGCGGCTTCGTCGGACATGGCTTGGAAGGCTATGGAGCGTTACTCCGCCGACCTCGTCAGCCTGAAGGAAGAGCACGGCGTCAACGTTTACCGTACGCCCGATTCCGTCATGGCCGACCAGCTCAAAGCTTGGGACGTGGTCGTCGACCGCATGAGCAAGGACGATCCGTTCTTCGCCAAGGTCGTTGCTTCGCAAAAAGCTTGGGCGAAACGTTACGGTGCGTACTCGTTGCAGAACACGCCGAACTACCGTCTCGCTTACGAGCACTACTACGGCAAGCTGTAAAAACGGTTGGGACTTTTTCGGTCCAAACCGGGAGGGCGACGCTTTCAAGCGTCGCCCTTACGGCTTACACTATATTTCTTTCTGAATTGAGGTTGTAGGCATGACCCGTATCCTACACTTTATCGATAGTCTCAGTGCATGGACCGGCCGCGCGTTCGCCTGGTGCATCGTGGTGTTGACGTTTTCGACCTGTTACGAAGTGTTTGTCCGCTACATTTTGAATTCCCCGACCGTGTGGGCGTTCGATATGAGCATCCAGATGTACGGCGCACTGTTCATGATGGCGGGCGCCTACGCGCTGTCTCAAGATGCGCACGTGCGCGGCGATGTGATCTATCGCTTGATGCCGAAAAAAGTTCAGGCCAGTGTCGATTTGGTCCTGTACATCCTGTTTTTGGCGCCGGGTGCCGTGGCGCTGATCTATTACGGATACGGATTTGCGGCCGACTCCTGGTTCTATAAGGAAGTGAGCTGGTCGAGCCCCGCACGCATCCAGATCTATTTCTTCAAAACTCTGATTCCCATTTCCGGCACCTTGGTGTTGCTGCAGGGCATCGCCGAAGCCGTGCGTTGCGTGCAGTGCATCCGCACCGGTGAATGGCCCGCGCGTTTGCATGACGTCCAGGAGACGGAGACCATGCTGGTGCATGAAATCGAAGACCTTCACCAGCTCGAGGTTGAGAAACACTGATGACTGATCCTCAAATCGCACTCTTTATGCTCGGCCTGTTCATCTTTGTGGTGTTGCTGGGCTTCCCGATCGCTTTCACTCTGGTCGCCATGGGCTTGGGCTTCGGCTATTATGCCTACTACGACCCCATGCGCATGCAGTCGCTGTTCGACAACCGAATATTTGATCTGTTCGTTCAGAACACATTTTCGGTGATGTCAAACGACGTGCTTGTCGCGGTGCCATTGTTCCTATTCATGGGCTACGTGGTTGAACGCGCCAACATCGTCAATCGGCTGTTTTTCAGTTTCCAATTGGCGGCGCGCAACTTGCCCGGTTCCATGGCCGTCGCTGCATTGCTGACGTGCGCGGTGTTCGCGACCGCGACCGGTATCGTCGGCGCCGTTGTGACGCTGATGGGGATGTTGGCATTCCCGGCCATGCTCGAAGCCAAATACGAAAAAAGCTTCGCAGCGGGTGTGATCTGCGCCGGCGGTTGCCTGGGCATTCTCATTCCGCCATCGATCATGCTGATCGTCTATGCGGCCATTGCTGAAATTTCGCCGTTGCGTCTGTATGCCGGTGCGCTGTTCCCCGGTTTCATGCTGGCGGGCTTCTACATGGTCTACGTGGTGACGCGTGCCTATTTCAATCCGACCCTGGCGCCGAAGCCTGCGGATGAGGACGTGACGTTCTCCAAGGTGATGTACGAACTGTTGGTTTCGTTCTTCCCCTTGGCGATTTTGATCACGGCCGTTCTGGGTGCGATTTTGCTTGGTCTTGCGACCCCGGCCGAAGCCGCGGGCGTTGGCGCCGCGGGCGGTTTGTTGTTGGCTGCGATCTATCGTTCGTTGACCTGGACGCGCTTGAAAGAAGCGGTGTTCCTGACGGCCAAGACGGCGGCGATGGTCTGCTGGCTGTTTGTCGGTTCGTGGACCTTCGCGTCGGTGTTCTCGTACCTCGGTGGTCACGACATCATCAAGGATTGGTTCTTGGCGCTGGATATCGGCACCGTGGGCTTCCTGATTTTGGCCCAGGTCACCATCTTCTTGTTGGGTTGGCCGCTGGAATGGACCGAGATCATCATCATCTTCGTGCCGATCTTCCTGCCGATGCTGGAAGCCTTCAACGTCGATCCGTTGTTCTTCGGCATGCTGGTTGCGCTGAACCTGCAGACCTCGTTCCTGACCCCGCCGATGGCTATGGCGGCGTATTACCTGAAAGGCGTTGCCCCGGCTGACGTCGAATTGATGGATATCTTCAAGGGCATCATGCCGTACTTGGCGATCGTCATTTTCTCGATGGTTCTGCTGTACAACTTCCCGGGTATCGCCCTGTGGCTGCCGGAATACCTGTTCGGTCCGGCATAAGGCCGCATGGACTGGTGAAGTAGGATGAGCAACCTCAACCAACTGACCGCCTTCGAGGCCGCCCGTCTCATTCGAGACGGGCAGGTCTCGTCGGAGGAACTGGTTCAAGACTGCCTGAACCGCATCGAAGAAGTCGATGGCACGGTCCAGGCCTGGGCCCATTTGGAACCCGGCTACGTTTTGGAACAGGCTCGTGAATCCGACAAGCACCGGCGCTCCGGCGCGCCGGTCGGCCCGCTTCATGGCGTGCCGGTGGCGGTGAAGGATATCTTCGACACTTTCGATTATCCGACCGAATACGGCAGCCCCATTCACGCGGGTCGCAAGACGGTCGAAGACGCGACGGCTGTGGCGCGGTTGCGTCAAGCGGGCGCGATTGTTCTCGGCAAGACCGTGACGGCTGAATTCGCAGTCTTGTCGCCGGGCAAAACCACCAATCCCTATGACGCCACCCGCACACCGGGCGGTTCCAGCAGTGGTTCTGCGGCGGCGGTGGCTTCGGCTATGGTGCCGTTGGCGTTGGGAACGCAAACCAACGGCTCGGTCATTCGTCCGGCATCCTATTGCGGGGTGGTCGGCTATAAGCCGACCTTCGGCTTGATTTCGCGCCATCGTGTTTTGCGCACATCGCGGAATCTGGACCATGTCGGCTTGTTTGCGCGCACCGTCGAGGACGCCGCGTTGATGGCCGAAACCATGATCGGTTTCGACGCCCAAGACGAAGACACGGTGCTGCGCCCACGTCCCGATCTGCTGGCCAAATGCCATGAAGAACCGCCGATGCCGCCGCGCTTTGCGTTTCTCAAGGGGCCGGCGTGGAATGACTGCGATGCGGCAACCCAAGAAGCGTTTGGCGAACTGGTCGACGCACTCGGTGATCGGGTCGAAGAAATTCAAATCGCCGACGTGTATGACGAGGTGTTCGCCTGGCAACGCGTGGTGATGGAAACCGACATCGCCAAAAACCTCGGCAAGTATCTGGACCAAGACGACGCGCCGCTCAGCGACGTGCTCGGCGCGATGATCGAACGTGGCCGCAAGGTTCACGGCGTGGATTACAGTTTGGGGCTGGACCGCATGGCGATGTTCGCCCGCGGGTTCGAAGGCGTGATGATGGAATTCGACGCCATTATAACGCCCGCCGCCTTGGGCGAAGCGCCGGTCGGATTGGAATCGACCGGCAATCCGGCCTGTTCGACGCTGTGGTCGTTCACCGGCATGCCAGCGCTGACCTTGCCGGTGCTGCAAGGCGAAGCGGGGATGCCGCTGGGGGTGCAGATGGTGAGCCTGCGTCACGACGACGCGCGGCTGTTTCGCAACGCAAGTTGGTTTGTCAAACATTTGAACGAATTGGCGGACGAGGCCTAGAAACTCGTCGCCCGGCCTAAGGCCAAAACGAATATGGAGAGGATATCATCATGACCAATCTTTTGACCGGCCTGTTCGGGATCGCGCTGTTCCTGGCCTTTATCGGTGGCCTTGCTCAATCCATCGGTGCCGCGCCGTTCATCATCATCGTGGCAATGATTGCGGCCATGGCGCTGTACGATTTTTACGAATCCATTCGCGACGCGCGCAAAGACGCCGCTAATTAAGGTCAAGAATCTTAATCAACGCGGCGTGATCGAGGTCGCCGAAACCGGCCTCGATGACGCGTTCGTATTGGCCCATCACCAAAGCGGTAGTGGGCAGATCGAGCCCGTATTCGCGGCCCAGCTTGAGCGCTTGATCGAGGTCCTTGCGTTGGGTGGTGCATTTTCCGCCGGGCTTGAAATCGCCGCTGATCATGCGTGCGCCGTGAACTTCTAAAATTCGTGAATCGGCGAAGCCGCCTTTGAGCGCTTCGCGTACCCGTGCCGGATCGGCACCCGCGCGTTCGGCCAGTTTCAGCGCTTCGCCCACCGCGCTGATGGTCAGTCCGACGATCACCTGATTGGCGGCCTTGGCGACTTGGCCCGCGCCCACCGGGCCGACATGGACCACACGGCTGCCCATGACCTCGAGGATCGGGCGGGCGCGTTCCAAGGCGTCATTGGATCCGCCGGCCATGATCGACAGGGTGGCGTTTTCCGCACCGATGGTGCCGCCGGAAACGGGGGCGTCCACATATGCGCCGCCCGCCGCTTCTACGTGTGCGGCCATGGCGCGGGTGAAGGTGGCTTCGGTGGTGCCCATGTCGATGATCAACTTGCCGGGCGCGACTGCGCCGAGCACACCGTCTTCACGTTCCAAGATGGCCTTGACGGTGTCGGTGTCGGGCAGCATCAAGATGGTGGTGTCGGCTTGGCGCACCACGTCGGCGGGGGAGGCGGCGGGGATCATGCCTTCGCCCGCCAATTCCTCGATCACCGCTTGAGAGCGGTTGTAGATGATCAGCTTGGCCCCCGCTTTGTGCAGGTTGCGGGCCATGGGTTTGCCCATCAGGCCCACGCCGATGAAGCCGATGGTATGGGTGTTCAAGGCGTTTGTCGCTGTCATGTCTACCTGCCCAAAGAGGTGTGAATTTTATCTAGGCAATGTAGTCGATATCTGATTATATGGTCAATTATTGAAATGTTATTCCACAATTCGGAAATGGTTGAATTATCCAGTATATTCAACCAATAAACCGTTTATTGGAGGCCGGTTATGGCGAAAGAAGTGCGACGCAAAGCGCGAATCAAAAATGTCGTGAAAAAAAGCGGCGACAGCAGCGGTCAAGTGCAGTCGCTGTGTCGGGCGCTGTCGATCCTCAATGTCATCGCCGACGACGATCACGGCATGACCATGACCGATATTTCCCAGCGCGCGGGCCTGCCGATGTCGACCACCCACCGTCTGTTGACGACTTTGCAGCATGAACGCTACGTGCGATACGACAACGATCAGTCGCTGTGGAAGATGGGCGTGCAGGCGTTCATCATCGGCAACGCGTTCGTGCGTTCGCGCGACATCATCGCGACGTCGCGGCCGTTCATGGCGGCCTTGATGGAAAAAAGCGGCGAGACGGTCAATCTGGCGGTCGCCGATCAAGGTGAGTGCATCTACCTGGCGCAGGTGGAATGCCGCCAGATGATGCGCGTGCAAGCCAAGCCCGGATCGCGGGTGCCGATCCACAGTTCCGCCGTCGGTAAGGCGCTTCTGGCTGCGATGCCGGTGGAAAAGGCCAAGAAATTCATTCAGATGCGCGAGTTCGAACGCGCCACCGACAACACCGTGATCGACCAGCAGGCGCTGTGCAAAGAGATCGAAGAGGTGCGCGAAACCGGCTTCGCTTATGACGACGAAGAACATTGCGTCGGACTGCGGTGCGTGGCCTCGGCGATTTTCGACGAATTCGGCGAACCCATCGCGGCGGTGTCGCTGTCGGGACCGATGGCGCGCGTCGGCGATGATCGTTTTCCGGTTCTCGGCGGCATGGTTAAGGAGTGCGCCGCCGAAATCACCGCCGCCATGGGCGGGGTGGTGCCGAAAAGCAAAAAGACCTGCTTTTGCGACTGAGATCCAGTCTTAAGCCTAAGCCCGCTCAGCCAGGAAACGATTGATGCCCGCTTGGGCGCACGCGATGTCTTGTTCGGGGGCGCCGCCGGAAAGGCCGATCGCGCCAACCAGCACGCCGTCCACCTCGACCGGAATGCCGCCGCCGACGGTCGAGAACCGCCCGCCCGCCGAAATGTGAATGCCAAAGGTCAAACTTCCGGGTACGCAGCATTCGTTATAGGCCTGGGTGCTTTTGCGCGAAATCGCCGCCGTGTGGGCCTTGTCTTGGGCCAGGGTGGTGGATAGGGGCTTGCCGCCGTCCATACGTTGGAAGGCGATCAGGAAGCCGGATTCGTCGACCACCGCAATGCACATGGGCACGCCGATTTCGCTGGCTTTTTCTTTTGCGCCCTCGATCAGGATCTGGGCGTCTGCATGGTCGAGACGTTGGATGGTGAGCACTTTCGGTTCTCCCGTTGGGCGCACGCGGCAAGGGTGCGCGGATGTGGCGTCTATCTATACGTCAAAGCGCTTCCAAAACCAACCTATACGGCGTTGAAAAGGCGTCGTTTCCACAGTATGGAAATAAATTAACATATTGAAATAAAAGATATAAAAATGACAATTCCGAATTGCGGAAAACATTATCATTTTCATTGTTTGTGGCCCCCGCGCGCGCTAAGTCTGAGCCAACACCAGCCCCAATATTTTGTACGAGGAGAGGCCCAATGGCTCGCATGACAGCTGTGGATGCCGCAGTTAAGGTTCTTGAAAAAGAAGGTATCACCAAAGCCTTCGGTGTGCCCGGCGCGGCCATCAACCCGTTTTATTCGGCCATGAACAAGGCTGGATCCGTTCAGCATTACCTGTGCCGCCACGTCGAAGGTGCGTCGCACATGGCCGAAGGTTACACCCGCGCCACGCCCGGCAACATCGGCGTGTGCATCGGCACTTCCGGCCCGGCGGGCACGGATATGATCACCGGTCTGTATTCTGCTTCTGCGGATTCCATTCCGATTTTGTGCATCACCGGCCAAGCGCCGATCGCCAAGCTGCACAAGGAAGATTTCCAGGCCGTCGACATCGAACAGATCGCCAAGCCCGTCGCCAAGTGGGCCGTGACCGTGCGCGAAGCCGCCCAGGTGCCGCGCGTGTTCCAAAAGGCGTTTCAGATCATGCGTTCGGCCCGTCCCGGTCCGGTGCTGATCGATCTGCCCATCGACGTGCAGATGACCGAAATCGAATTCGACATCGACACCTACGAGCCGCTGCCCGTTGATCGCCCGACGATCAGCCGTGCGCAGGCGGAAAAAGCCATTGCGATGCTCAATGAATCCGAGCGCCCCCTGATCGTCGCCGGTGGCGGCATCATCAACGCGAACGGTTCCGACGCATTGGTCGAGTTCGCCGAGCTGGTCGGCGTGCCCGTGATCCCGACCCTGATGGGCTGGGGCGCGATCCCCGACGATCACGACTTGATGGCGGGCATGGTCGGTTTGCAGACTTCGCACCGTTACGGCAACGCCACCATGTTGGCGTCCGACTTCGTGATGGGCGTGGGCAACCGCTGGGCCAACCGCCACACCGGTTCGGTGGCGAAATACACCGAAGGTCGCAAGTTCGTGCACGTCGACATCGAAGCAACCCAGTTGGGCCGCATTTTCTGCCCCGATTTGGGCATTGTGTCCGACGCGAAAGCCGCGTTGGAAATGTTCATCGACGTCGCCAAAGAGATGAAGGCTGCCGGCAAGCTCAAGGATCGTTCGGCATGGGCGAAGGAATGCCTGGGCCGCAAGCAGACCATGCTGCGCAAGACCGACTACGACGCGGTGCCGATGAAACCCCATCGCGTCTATCAAGAAATGGTCGAAGCGTTCGGCAAGGACGTTTGCTACGTGTCCACCATCGGTCTGTCGCAGATCGCCGGTGCGCAGATGCTGCACGTCTACAAGCCCAACCACTGGATCAACGCCGGCCAGGCGGGCCCGCTGGGCTGGACGTTGCCGGCAGCGTTGGGCGTGCGCGCGGCGGACGCGGACCGCAAGATCGTGGCGCTGTCGGGCGACTACGACTTCCAATTCCTCATCGAAGAATTGGCCGTCGGCGCACAGTTCAAGCTGCCTTACATCCACGTGGTGGTGAACAACTCCTACCTCGGTCTGATCCGTCAGGCGCAGCGCGGCTTCCAGATGGATTACTGCGTGCAGCTGTCGTTTGAAAACATCAACGCACCGGAAGTCGAAGGCTACGGCGTCGATCACGTCAAGGTCGCCGAAGGCTTGGGCTGTAAGGCGATCCGCGTGACGCAGCCGTCGGAAATTCAGGCTGCCTTCAAGCAAGCCGAAGCGTGGATGGAACAGTACAGCGTGCCGGTGGTCGTCGAGCTGATCTTGGAACGCGTCACCAACATTTCCATGGGCGCGGAAATCGACGACATCGTCGAATTCGAAGACACCCTCGACTTGCCCTTGCCGGAAAACCAGTTGGCCTAAGGCCCAAAAAATACGGAGACCATGACATGGTACAACTTGCTGCAAACCTGACCATGATGTTCAACGAAGTCGATTTCCTCGACCGTTTCGAAGCGGCGGCGAAGGCGGGCTTTAAGGGCGTCGAATACCTGTTCCCTTACGACTTCACCGCTGAAGAGCTGAGCGCGCGGTTGAAAGACAACGGCCTTACCCAAGTGCTGCACAACCTGCCCGCAGGCGACTGGGGCGCGGGTGAGCGCGGCATCGCGTGTCATCCCGACCGCGTCGAAGAGTTCAAGGCCGGGGTCGACAAAGCCATCGCATACGCTACCGCGTTGGACTGCAAGCAGGTCAACTGCTTGGCTGGCATCGCACCGGCCGACGCCGATGCGGACCTGGTGCGCAAGACGTTCGTCGAGAACCTCAAGTTCGCCGCCGATAAGCTCAAGGCCGCGGGCATCCGTTTGCTGATCGAACCGATCAACACCCGCGACATTCCGGGCTTTTTTCTGTGCGGTACGCAACAGGCGCTCGACATCATCGCCGAGACCGGTTCCGACAACATTGCGGTTCAGTACGACATCTACCACATGCAGATCATGGAAGGCGATCTCGCCCCCACCATGCAAAAGCATCTGGCCAGCATCGACCACATCCAGTTGGCCGACAACCCCGGTCGCAACGAGCCGGGCACGGGTGAAATCAACTATCCGTTCCTGTTCGGCTTCCTCGACAAGATCGGCTACCAGGGTTGGATCGGCTGCGAATACAAGCCCGCCACCACCACGGTCGAAGGGCTGGGCTGGGCGGACGCCTACCTCAAAGGCTAACCCAGACACACATATTTCTAGGAGATAAAGACATGGCAAAAATCGGTTTCATCGGTCTGGGCATCATGGGCCATCCCATGGCGGCGCACCTGCAAGCGGGCGGCAATGAGCTGTTCGTGCAAAAGCGTTCCAAGCCGACCCCGGCGGACATCCTCGACGGCGGCGCAACGGTTTGCGACACCATCAAGGAAGTCGCTGAAAAGTCCGACATCATCATCACCATGGTTCCCGACACCCCCGACGTCGAAGCCGTGCTGTTTGGCGAAGACGGCGTCGCCGCTGGTTTGTCGGCGGGCAAGATGGTCATCGACATGAGCTCGATTTCACCGACCGCGACCAAAACCTTTGCGGCAAAGATCAACGATTTGGGATGTCAGTACCTCGACGCGCCGGTGTCCGGCGGTCAGGTGGGTGCGCAGAACGCAACGTTGACGATCATGGTCGGCGGCCCGCAAGAGGCGTTCGATACCGCCAAGCCGCTGTTCGACCTGATGGGCCAGAACATCACCTTGGTCGGCACCGCCAACGGCGCGGGCCAGACCTGCAAGGTCGCCAACCAGATCATCGTCGCGTTGAACATCGAAGCGGTCAGCGAAGCGTTGTTGTTCGCCTCCAAGGCGGGCGCCGATCCGGCCAAGGTGCGTGAAGCGCTGATGGGCGGCTTTGCTTCTTCGAAAATTCTCGAAGTGCACGGCGAACGCATGATCAAACGCACCTTCGATCCGGGTTTCCGTATCGAGCTGCACCAAAAAGATCTCAACTTGGCCCTGCAATCGGCCCGTGAAATTGGTGTATCCTTGCCCAACACGGCAACCGCGCAAGAATTGTTCAATGCGTGTAAGGCCGCCGGTGGCGCTGGTTGGGATCACTCCGCGATGGTCAAGGCGTTGGAACGTCTGGCCGATCACGAAGTGGCTTGATCGACGCCTGCTTGAACGTGTTATGGCCTCCCTAAGGGCCACGGGGTTCCTCTTCGCTGTCTTCTCCCCCTCCTCCTCTGACGAGAAGGGGAACCCCATTTCTCTGAGACCAACAATCGTCGGGACCGCGCCATGAGCTCAAACGCCGCCAAAGATTTGTTGCACGCCCTGTTTGACGCCGCGACCGCGGCGGCGTTGCCCGACAAATGCATCGCCCAACATCTGCCTGCAAAACCAAAGGGCCGCACCATCGTGGTCGGTGCGGGCAAAGCCGCCGCCGCCATGGCGCGTGCGGTGGAACAGCATTGGGACGGCGAACTTGAAGGCCTGGTGGTGACGCGATACGGTCACGGCGTGCCGACCGAACGCATCGAAGTCGTCGAGGCCAGCCATCCGGTGCCCGATCAAGCGGGTATGGATGCGTCCAAACGTATCCTCGAAACCGTGTCCGGGCTCAGCGAAGACGATCTGGTGCTGTGTCTGATTTCCGGCGGCGGGTCGGCGTTGCTGTCGCTGCCCGCAGATGGCTTGAGCTTGGACGACAAGCAACAAGTCACCAATGCGTTGTTGCGATCCGGCGCGACGATCACCGAGATGAATTGTGTGCGCAAGCACCTGTCGGCCATCAAGGGCGGACGCTTGGCGATCGCCTGCCATCCGGCGCAGGTGGTGTCGCTGGTGATTTCCGACGTGCCGGGCGACGACCTGTCGTCGATCGCATCCGGCGCCACGGTCGTCGATCCCAGCACCTACGACGACGCCCGTGCGGTGTTCGACAAATACGATATTGAGCTGCCGCCCGCTGTCGCAGCATTGTTCACGGCCAAACCTGACGAAACGCCCAAGCCCGGCGATGCGCGGTTCGACAACGTCGAAAACATCCTCATCGCCACGCCGCAGATGTCGCTGGAAGCTGCCGCCGAAGTGGCGCGCAACGCGGGTTACACGCCGATGATCTTGAGCGACCGGATCGAAGGTGAATCGCGCGATGTTGCCGCCGTGCACGCCGCCATCGCCCGACAGGTGCTCAGCTATAATCAGCCGTTGAAAGCGCCGGCGGTGATCCTGTCCGGTGGCGAGACCACCGTGACGATCCGCAACAAAGGCGGTCGCGGCGGTCGAAACTCCGAATTTTTGCTGGCGCTGGCGATCTGCCTTGACGGCTTGGATAAGGTTCATGCCATTGCGTGCGATACCGACGGCATCGACGGTTCGGAAGACAACGCCGGGGCGGTGATCGGTCCCGATACGCTGAAACGCGCCGAAGCCCAAGGTCTCAACGCCAAGGCCTATCAGGCCGGACATGACGCGTATAGCTTTTTCGAAGGGCTCGGCGATTTGGTGATCAGCGGCCCGACGCTGACCAACGTCAACGATTTTCGCGCTATCGTGATCGAAGACTAAAAGGGGAAACGCCGATGCGGACCTTGAAATTGACCATGGGCGAGGTCGTGTTGACCGTGCGCCTGCTCGACACGCCGACCGCTGACGCGCTGTACGACGCCGCGCCGTTTTCCGCCATCGCCCAGACCTGGGGCGACGAGGTCTACTTCGACACGCCCGTCGTGTGCGATATGGAAGACGATGCCCGCGACGTGTTGCAGCCGGGTGAAATGGGCTTTTGGTTGGCGGGCAATTGCATCGCGATTCCCTACGGTCCGACCCCGGTTTCGCGAGGCGACGAATTGCGTTTGGCCTCGGCGGCGAACATTTGGGGCCATGCGGACGAAAATGTGCGGATTTGCGCCACTGTTTCGCCGGGTGATGATATCATGGTCGAACGCGCCGACGGATAATCAAGGATCTCCCCTTCATGTCACACCACAGCGGCAGGCATTTTCTGCAAATACCCGGTCCGACTAACGTGCCGGACCGGATTTTGCGCGCCATGGACCGGCCCACCATCGACCATCGGGGGCCGGATTTCGAGCGTTTGGGCAATGAGGTTCTGGCTGGTCTGAAGCCGATTTTCGACACCGATCAGCCGGTGATCATCTATCCCGCATCGGGCACGGGGGCTTGGGAAGCGGCCTTGGTCAACACCTTGTCGCCGGGCGACCGGGTGGTGATGTTTGAAACCGGGCAGTTTTCCGTGCTGTGGCGGGAATTGGCCGAACGTCTGGGCCTGCGCGTCGATTTTATTCCCGGCGATTGGCGCAGCGGCGCGAGCGCTGCCGATTTACGCGCCCACTTGGACGACGACAAAGCCCACGCCGTCAAAGCGGTGTGCGCCGTGCACAACGACACCTCCACAGGCATCACGTCCAACATCGCCGCGTTGCGCAAGGCCTTGGACGACG
This sequence comes from Magnetovibrio sp., assembly GCF_036568125.1. Classification (NCBI taxonomy): domain Bacteria; kingdom Pseudomonadati; phylum Pseudomonadota; class Alphaproteobacteria; order Rhodospirillales; family Magnetovibrionaceae; genus Magnetovibrio; species Magnetovibrio sp. The sequence continues at coordinate 64,030 of NZ_DATCTF010000016.1, read as the reverse complement.
CCGGGCATCCGGCGCTATTGATGGTCGACACCATTTCGTCGTTGGGCTCGATCGATTACCGCCACGATGAATGGGGCGTGGACGTCACCGTCGCGGGATCGCAAAAGGGCCTGATGCTGCCGCCGGGGCTAAGCTTCAACGCGGTCAGCGCCAAGGCGCTTTACGCAGCGCAGTTCTCAACGTTGCCCAAATCCTATTGGGCATGGGGGCCGATGCTCAAAGCCAACGAAAACGGCCTGTTCCCATATACCCCCGCCACCAATCTTTTGTACGGATTGCGCGAAGCCATCACCATGTTGATGGAGGAAGGCTTAACCAACGTGTTCGCCCGCCACAACCGCCACGCGGAAGCCGTGCGCCGCGCGGTGAGCGCATGGGGGCTGGAGCTACAGTGCCAAAACGCCGATGAGTACAGCGCGTCGCTGACCGCCGTGCGCTTGCCCGACGGTCACGACGCCGACGCCTTTCGCCGCGTGGTGTTGGACAATTTCAATATGTCGTTGGGCAACGGCTTAGGCCGGGTGCAGGGTCAAGTGTTTCGCATCGGTCACCTGGGCGATTTTAACGATCTGATGCTGGCGGGCACCTTAAGCGGGGTCGAGATGGGCTTGAAATTGTCGGGCGTGCCGCACACGGCGGGCGGCGTCAATGCCGCACTGGACCATTTGGTGGAGACCAAAGCATGACGGGCTTGCCCGAAGGGTTGAAGAACTATCTGCGCACGCCGTTCGTGATGATCGTGTGGGTGATGGAAACCTATGCCAAAAATCGCGCCCGCCTGAAAGTCTTTATGGCTGAACCGCGCGTCGCCAAGACCTTCAAGATCGCCGTGGTGGCGACCACGTTCGTGTGGTTGGCGATTGCCTTCATGGCCAACCCCGAACACGGTCAGCGCTTGACCGACGCGGTCAAAAATTTTTGGTCTGAGACCCAGAGCTTGTCCGAGCAACGCAAAGCGCTGCAAGAGAGCAAGGAGGCCGCGCAATGAAAATGCCAATACCCGACGCCGGCACCATCGCCAAACGCGCCGAGATCATCCAGCGCCTGCGCGCCATCGTGCCGGGCGAAGGTGTGATCGTCGACGAAAACGAATTGCGCACTTTCGAATGCGACGGCTTGATGGCCTACAAGCAATTGCCCATGGTGGTGGTGCTGCCCGAAACCACCGAACAGGTCGCGCAGATTTTGAAAACCTGCCACGAACTGGGCGTCAAAATCGTCCCACGCGGTGCGGGCACCGGACTTTCCGGCGGCGCGTTGCCGTTGGCCGATGCGGTGACGGTGGGGTTGGGCAAATTCAAGACCATTCTCGACATCGATTATGAAAACCGCTGCGTGGTGGTCCAGCCGGGCGTCACCAACCGCGCCATCACCGATGCGGTGGAAGACGCGGGTTTTTATTACGCCCCCGACCCGTCGTCGAAAATCGCCTGCACCATCGGCGGCAACATCGCCGAGAATGCGGGCGGCATGCATTGTCTGAAATACGGCCTCACCACCAACAACGTGTTGGGGGTCGAGATGGTGTTGATGGACGGCGAAGTGATCCGTTTGGGCGGCAAGCACATGGACGCGGGCGGACTGGATCTTTTGGGCGCGGTGACGGGCTCGGAAGGGCTGCTGGGCATCATCACCGAGGTGACGGTGCGCATCCTCAAACAACCCGACACCGCCAAGGCTTTGTTGGTCGGCTTTCCCAGCGTCGAAGCAGGTGGCGCATGCGTCGCCAAGATCATCGGCGCGGGCATCATTCCGGGCGCGATGGAAATGATGGATAAGATGGCCATCGGGGCGATGCAGAAATTCGTCGATTCCGGCTATCCGCTGGATGTCGAATCGTTGCTGGTGGTGGAACTGGACGGACCCGAGGCCGAGGTCGTGTACCTCACCGAGCGGGTGCGCGAAATTGCCGAAAGCGTCGGCTCGTCGTTCCTGCGCGTCAGCGCCAACGAGGCCGAGCGCCAGCAGTTTTGGAAGGGTCGCATGTCGGCGTTTCCGTCCGTTGGCCGCATCTCGCCCGATTACCTGACCATGGACGGCACCATCCCGCGCCATCGTTTGCCGGAAGTGCTGACGCGTATGAACGAACTGTCGGCCAAGTACGGCTTGCGCGTGGCCAACGTGTTTCATGCCGGCGACGGTAACCTGCACCCCTTGATTTTGTTCGATGCCAACATCGCGGGCGATTTGGACAAAGCCGAATCGTTCGGCCACGACATTTTGAAGTTGTGCGTCGAAGTCGGCGGGGTGCTGTCGGGCGAGCACGGCATCGGCGTCGAAAAGCGCGACCTGATGGGCGAGATGTTCACCGAAGACGACATGAAGCAGCAATTGCGTCTGAAATGCGCCTTCGACGCGGGCGGCTTGCTCAATCCCGGAAAGGTCTATCCGACCCTGCACCGCTGCGCCGAGTTGGGCAAAATGCACGTTAAGGACGGCAACCTTCCGTTCCCCGATATCCCCAGGTTCTGAGGCCCAGATGAGCGATATTTTCAAACCTGAAAACGATAAGCACGTTCTCGATGCTTTGCGTTGGGCGGCGACCGGCAACGTCAAGGTGCTGGAGGTCCGGGGTCACGGCAGCAAGCGCGGGTTGGGCCGGGCGCAAAACGCCGATAATGTGCTGGACCTGTCGGGGCTGAGCGGCATCACGCTCTATGAACCCGAAGAATTGGTGATGACCGCGCGTGCGGGCACGCCCATCGCCGAGGTTCAGGCCGCCTTGGACGATGCCAACCAGATGCTGGCGTTCGAGCCGTGGTCGCCGAAAGGCCTTTACGGTTCGGATGGCGGCACCGTCGGCGGTGTGTTCGCATCCGCCGTGACCGGTCCGCGTCGTCCGTTGGTGGGTTCGGCCCGCGATCACATGCTCGGCTTTCATGCCGTCAGTGGGCGTGGCGAAATGTTCAAATCCGGTGGCCGGGTGGTCAAGAATGTCACCGGCTTCGATCTCACCAAGTTGATGGCGGGTTCGATGGGCACGCTTGCGGTGATGACCGACGTGTCATTCAAGGTGCTGCCCAAAGCGGAAAAGTCCCGTACCGTTTTGCTGTTCGGCGCGACCGATCCGGGCCAGGCCATGCGCGCCGCGCAAAACAGTCCTTATGAGGTTTCCGGCGTGGCGCATTTGCCGCAAAGCGTTGCCGCGCGCTCCGGCGTTTCGTACGTCAGTGGTGCGGGTGCATCCGTGACGGCGGTGCGCGTCGAAGGCCCGGGGCCTTCGGTCGAGGTGCGCTGCAAGGCGCTACGCGAACTGCTGTCGCCTTATGGGGCAATTGAAGAATTGCACACCGCCAACACCGCGAGCTTGTGGTCGGAAATCCGCGATGTGTCGTTCTTTGCCGACGACCGCCAGCTTTGGCGTTTGTCTGTCGCTCCCACGGATGGCCCGGCCATCGTGGCGCAGCTGCCAGGCGAGCACTTTTTCGATTGGGCGGGCGGTTTGCTCTGGTTGGCGATCGACGCCACCGACACGGCCAATGCCGATCAGGTGCGTGGTGCCTTGATCAACGGAGGGCACGCCACTTTGATGCGCGCAAGCGAAGACGTGCGTGCGCGTGTGCCGGTGTTCCAGCCGCAAGCGGACGGCGTTGCGCAACTGATGAAGCGGGTGCGCGCCGGGTTCGATCCGCACAACATTCTCAACCCCGGACGGATGTGAGATAGAGACCATGGAAACGCATTTCACGCCCGAACAGCTTCACGAAGCGCCGATCAAGATCGCCAACGACATCTTGCGCACCTGCGTGCATTGCGGCTTTTGCACCGCCACGTGCCCGACCTATGTGGTGCTGGGCGACGAGCTGGACAGTCCGCGCGGGCGCATTTATCAGATCCGAGAAATGTTGCAATCGGATAAGCCCGCCGATGCCAACACGGTCAAGCACGTCGATCGGTGTTTGAGCTGCCTGTCGTGCATGACCACGTGTCCGTCGGGTGTCGACTACATGCATTTGGTCGACCATGCCCGCGTGCATATCGAAAACACGTACAAACGTCCGCTGGCCGATAGCGCGTTGCGCTTGATGCTGTCGGTGGTGCTGCCGCGTCCGGGCCTGTTTCGTCTGTCGCTGATCGGCGCGCGCTTAGCCAAGCCATTTCGCGCATTGTTGCCGGGGCGTCTCAAAGGCATGATCGCGATGGCCCCTGGCAAATTGCCCAAGGCCGATCCGGTGTTGCCCTTATCGGCACACGGCAAGGTGCGTAAGCGCGTGGCATTGTTGCCGGGCTGCGCTCAACAAGTATTGGCGCCGCGCATCAACCGCGCCGCGGCGCGCCTGCTATCGCGTTTGGGCTGTGAAGTGTTCGAAGCCGCAAACGTCGGCTGTTGCGGTGCATTGACCCATCACATGGGCAAGGAAGACGCCGCGTTGGCCCAGGCCCGCGCCAACATCGCAGCATGGGAAAAGGCCAAGCCAGACCTGATCGCCATCACCGCGTCGGGCTGCGGCTCGACGGTCAAGGATTACGGCTTCATGCTCAAGGACGACCCGGTGTGGGCGGATCGGGCGGCGAAGATATCCGCCATTGCGCGCGACGTCAGCGAAGTGATCGCCGAATTGGGCTTGAACGGTGTTGAAGATTTCGACAAGCCCCGCGTCGCATACCATGCGCCGTGTTCGTTGCAGCATGGGCAAAAAAACCTCGACGGACCGGCAGACCTGCTGAAAGCCGCCGGGTTCACGGTCTCGACGCCGAAGAACGCGCACTTGTGCTGTGGGTCGGCGGGCACCTACAACATCATGCAACCCGAAATGGCGGCGGAACTGGGTGGGCGCAAGGCGTCGAGCCTCGATGTGCTCAACGCCGACGTCATCGCCACCGGCAACATCGGTTGCTTGATCCAGATCGGCGAATATGCGGGCACGCCCGTGGTGCATTCGGTTGAACTTCTCGATTGGGCCACCGGCGGCCCGTCTCCTTTACAAAGCTGAGGACTGAAATCATGTCGAACGTCATTCGTTTAAACGCAGCCGACAACGTCGTGGTGGCCTCGGCCGATCTGTCTGCCGGGGTTTCTGTCGACGGGGAGGGCATTGCTGTCACCGCCGACATCCCGCGCGGGCACAAGGTCGCTACCGCCGCGATCGCCAAAGGCGATGCGGTGCGCAAGTACGACCAGATCATCGGCTTCGCCACCGCCGATATAGCCCCCGGTGATCACGTGCACAGCCACAACCTGGAATTCGGCGAATTTGCCCGCGATTACGCTTTCGGCGAGGGTGCGGAACAAACCGCCTATGTCCCCGAAGCCGAGCGTGCGACCTTTCAAGGTTACGTACGCGAAGACGGCCGCGTCGGCACCCGCAACTACGTCGGCGTGTTGGCCAGCGTGAACTGTTCCAACTCGGTCGCGCAAATGATCGCCCAGGCGTTCAGCGCCGACGTGATGATCGACTATCCCAACGTCGACGGCGTGGTGGCGTTGCCGCACCAGACCGGTTGTTGCATCCCGTTGGACGGCGACACCCACAACAATCTGGAACGCACCTTGGTCGGTCATGCCCGCCATCCGAATTTTGCGGGCGTGCTGATCGTCGGCCTGGGCTGCGAGGTCGCGCAGATCGACGACATGTTGAAACGTTACGGCTTGGACAAAGGCGATAAGCTGCGCACCTTGGTCATCCAAGACAACGGTGGTACCACCGCCACAGTGGCCGCAGGGATCGAACACGTGCGCGAGATGGTCAAGGCCGCCAACGGCTGGCAGCGCCAGACGTGTCCCGCTTCTGAGTTGATCGTGGCGTTGGAATGCGGCGGATCGGACGCCTATTCGGGCATCACCGCCAACCCGGCGTTGGGGTATGCGGTCGACACCCTGGTGCGTCACGGCGGCACCGCGATTTTGGCTGAAACGCCAGAAATTTATGGCGCCGAACATCTGTTGACGCGCCGCGCCGTCAGCCGCGAAGTCGGCGACAAACTGATCGCGCGCATCGACTGGTGGAAGCAACATACCTCTGCCAACAATGCCGTGATGGACAACAACCCGACACCGGGCAACAAAAAGGGCGGTCTGACCACCATCTTGGAAAAATCGTTGGGTGCGGCGGCCAAGGGCGGCACTACGGCGCTGGTCGACGTCTACCGCTATGCCGAACCGGTAACAGCCAAAGGCTTCGTGTTCATGGACAGCCCCGGCTACGATCCCGCGTCGATCACCGGCATGGTCGCGGGTGGGGCCAACGTGACGTGCTTCACCACCGGGCGTGGTTCGGTCTATGGCGGCAAGCCGGTGCCGAGCATCAAGCTGGCCACCAACACCCCGATGTTCGAGCGCATGTCCGACGATATGGATATCAACTGCGGCCTGATCGCGGATGGTGAAATGAGCACCGAACAAGCCGGATTGCACATCTTCGACGTGATCTTGAAGACGGCGTCCGGCTACAAGCCACGTAGCGAAGCGCACGGCATCGGCGGGTTGGAATTCTGCCCGTGGCAAATCGGCGTGGTGATGTAAGGCGGGTCGATGATAGGATGGGCGAAATCACGCAAGGATTAGCCTGAATGTCATACCGCACGCCTTTGATTGTTGTCGCCGCTGTTCTTTCGATCGCGATCGGTGGTGGTTTTTTGTATCAAAAGGCCCCCTCTACTTCCGGCGAGGCGCAGGCACCGCAACAGAGCGTTCGCTCTGCCGCCGACGGATTGGCCGGATTCAGCCTTTTGGTCGATCCGCCGATGGTGCCGTCGGTGGTGATGAAGGACGAGGCCGGGGCCGAGACCACCTTGGAAGCCTATCGGGGCAAGGTGGTGCTGTTGAACCTGTGGGCGACTTGGTGCCCGCCGTGCATTCGCGAAATGCCCGACCTCAACGCCCTGCAAAAGGACTTCGCCGGGCGTGACTTTGCGGTCGTCCCTGTGGCCAGCGGTAAACAGGGGCGTGAAGACGCGGCGGAGTTCTTGCGGGCGCGCAACCTTGATGCACTGAAAACGTACTACGATCCGCGCTCGCTGTTTCTCAGAGCTTTCGATCTGGAAACTTTGCCGACGACGTTCTTGATCGACCGTGACGGGCGCATGCGCGGCGGCGTGTTGGGCATGACCAATTGGCATTCCGATGAAGGCAAGGCGCTGATCGAAGCGTTGCTGAACGAAAACGGTTAATTCGCTTCGATCATATCCTTCGCGCCGTACTGCAAATATTTCAAGATCATGGTCATCTGCAAATTGGGCAGCTTCGATTTTTCGCGCATGGCGGTGATCGGCTTCAACCAGTCGTGTGCCGCGTAGCGCTCTGGCTGAGGCAAGTTGTGGCAGGTGTTGCATTCGGTGCGCCATAGTTTTTCGACAAAGCCGGTGACCCGTTTGCGGTCCGACGACAAATGCTCGCGGGTGGTCCAGCCTTCGACGGTGAGCTTGCGCCACACCTCGCCGGTCTCAGAATCGGTATAGGTGGCGTCGTACTGTGCGGCTTGCAGCGCGGTGTCCGACAGCAGACCGATTTCCAATTCGCGGCCTTCCTTTTTGAAAATTTCCGCGCTGGCGTTGAGATCCCACGCGGTGAGGCTGAGATGCAGCCATTCGCCATCGCGGCCAATCACCTTGAAATCGGTCAGCGGCATGACGTCGAGCATCTTGGCCGATTGCGCATCGGGCGCGGAATACAAGCGCTTGAACGCAGTGGTCGTCACCGTGTCGGTGCTCAACGGATCGGCGGCAACCTGGGTGTTGAACTGTTCGGTCCAGGTGGCGTAGTGGGCGTAAAAATCGGGCAGCTTGTGGGCGATGCCTTTGTGGCATTCGATGCAGGTGATGTCTTGTAGTTGTGCGGTTTGCATCGTCACCATGGCGCGCAGGTTCTGCTTTTGCCAGTGCATGGCGTCGAACGAGTGGCAGTTCTTGCATTCGTGCGAACCGTTGGCCTTCATTTCCTTCCACACGGTTTGCGCCAGCTCCAAACGCTTGGCTTCGAACTTTTCCTTGCTGTCGATGGAACCTATCATCCAATGAAAAAGCTCGTTGGTGGCTCTGATCTTGCGAATGACTTTATGACCCCATTCCTTAGGGACGTGGCAATCGGAACAGATGGCGCGCACGCCGCTGCGGTTGGAATAGTGGGTGGTCTGGACGTATTCGGCGTAGACGTTGTCCTTCATTTCATGACACGACACACAGAACTCCAAGGTGTTGGTGGCTTCCATGGCCGTGTTGAAGCCGCCCCACACGACGACGCCGATGAGAAAAATCACAGCAGCGAATACAGGCTTGGTGGTGTTTTCACACAGCCATTTCCACGGTGATTTCATTATTTGTCCCCCATCTTTCGTCCTTCAGAATCATAAACATATCAAGTGGATGGCGCAATCATCCGCGTACACCGGATGAAATCTATTGACGCGCCCTGTTACAGTCATCATTGTACTGAATGGTACAAATATCTAAAGGTGGAACACATGAAAGCCTATCTGCATAGACATCTGCCGCCCATCACCATTGCGACGGTGCTCAAAGCCGGATTTGGTGGGGGGGTGGGGATCGCCATCGTTGCTCTGTTGAGCGACGCCTCCGGGGTGCTGTGGTTGATGGCGCCGTTCGGCGCGACCTGCGTGTTGCTGTTCAGCGTTCCCGCCAGTCCACTGTCGCAACCCGTCAACGTCGTCGGCGGTCATGTCGTGTCGACGCTGATCGGATTGATCGTGCTGGCGATGCTTCCGGTCACATGGTGGAGCATGGCGCTGGCGGTCGGGTTGGCGATCGCGGCGATGGCGGCGTTGCGCATCACCCACCCACCTGCGGGCGCGGACCCGTTGGTGGTGATGGCTGCCGGGGTTGGGTTCGATTTCTTGCTGTTTCCGACTTTGACCGGTGCGGTGGCCTTGGTTGCGGTGGCGGCGGTGGTGCATCGCATCGCGCCGAAAACACCTTATCCGTTGCAGCCCTGATGCCCGCGCGCATACACAGCCCCGAACGGGTGATCCAAGGCTTGGCCGAGGTTTTTCGCGAACACGGCTTCGAAGGCGCAAGTTTGGCGCATATCACCAAGGCCACGGGGTTGGGTAAGGGCAGTCTCTACCATGCCTTTCCCGGCGGTAAGGATGAAATGGCGGCGGCGGTCCTGGCAGATATCGATGCCTGGTTTGAACTGAATGTGTTCACGCTGTTGGACGATCCCGAGACACCTGCGGCCAAGGCTATAGATCACATGCTCGACGCGTGCGCCGAATACTTTCAATGCGGCGGTCGGGTGTGTCTGGTGGGGGTATTTGCGTTGAGCGACACCCGCGACAGTTTCGCCGAAGCGGTCAACGGATACTTCCGCCGTTGGGCCGAGGCGTTGGTCGAGGCGCTGCGCCGTTCGGGTCTTAGCCGTACCCAGGCGCAATCCGCCGCCGAGGACGTGTTGGCGGGAATCCAGGGTGGTCTGGTGATTGCCCGGGCGTTCGACGACAACAGCTATTTCGAACGCGAGCTTAAGCGGCTGCGTGACCGCTTGAAGATGACGTAAGCACGGCGCCTTCCAACGCGCTCAGCAGCTTTACGAACAATTCGCGTTCCTTGGCAAGGTAGCGGTTAATGCGTTCGGAGGTCCCGATACCGGTTTGGGCGAGGGTGGCTTCCATCTCGTCCAAATGGCCTTGCTCTTCGGCCAGCAAGCTTTTCAGCGACAGCTTGACGGCGTTGGTATCTAGGCGTGTTTGATACACGCCGAACGACCATACGGCGCGAAACTCGATGATCATCGACATGTACAAGTATGTCACCAAGCCGGGGTTCTCGACGTCTTTCAAGTCTTGGGCAATGAAGCTCTCCAAGCGTTTGAAATACATCCGCGCAAACGCCGGTGCGATGGTGTCGGCAGATGTGTAATCCATGGACCGGCCGGCGAACTTGTCGGCTTGGCGTTTGAAGAAAAACGCGTGACGCGCCTCTTCGGCCATGTGCTTGAGGGTGTCTTGCGCCAGGTCCGTATGGCTTTGCGTGATCATGATGCGCCGCGCGCCCATGTGTTCCATCATCGACAAGGTGTTGAGGAACCGCGCGTGCAACGGAGCATCGGCGGTGATGAGGTCCAGGCATGCGTCCAGGCGGTGTGAAAAGTCCGCGTTGGCGGCTTCAAAGTCCAAGTACGTCGGGTGCGTTTGAAAGGACATGGTAGAGGTCATCCAAGTCTTCAGAGGTGATTGAATAAGGCGGCAGAACGTAAACGGTGTTGCCGAGCGGGCGCAGCAGCAAGCCGTGGTCTTGAAAATATTGATATAGGCGCGGCGCGATGTTGGACAGATAGCCCTGATCCGCGACCTTGACGTCGAGCGCGGCGATGGTGCCGCATTGGCGCAGGTTTTCGAAGCGCGGATGTCCGTCGAATTTCTTGATCTGCCGGGCTTGTTCGACCGTCAATGCATCGACGCGCGCTTGCACCGGTTCTGTGCGCCACAGTTCTGTGTTGGCGAACGCCACCGCGCAGGCGATCGGGTTGGCGGTGTAGGAACTGGAATGAAAAAACATCCGTGATCGGTCTGGACTGTAATGGGCGTCGAAAAAGCGTTGCTGACAGAGCGTCGCGGCCAGCGGCAGGAAGCCGCCGGTGAGGCCCTTCGATGTGCATAGGATGTCGGGTGCGATTCCCGCTTGCTCGCACGCGAACAGGGTGCCGGTGCGGCCCCATCCGGTCATCACCTCGTCGGCGATGAACACCACGTCGTGGGCTTCGCAAATACGCTTGAGGTCTTTGAGGACATCGGCTTTGTACATCAGCATGCCGCCCGCGCCCAGCACCAACGGCTCGACGATCAGTGCGGCGATTTCACCCGGATGCTCGGCGAGCAAACGTTCGAACGTGTGGGTGGTTTCGGACTCTTTGCCGGGGTGGGGGAAGGGGATAACATCGACGTCGAACAACAGCGGCGCATAGGGTTTGTTGAACACGCCCCGTTCGCCCACCGACATGGTGCCGATGGTGTCGCCGTGATAGCCGTTTTCCATCACCACGATGCGTTGGCGCCGGGTTTCGCCCATGTGATGCCAATAGCCAAGCGCCATCTTCAATGCCACTTCCACGGCGGTGGAACCGCTGTCGGAATAAAACACCTTATCGAGACCATCGGGCGCGAGCTTGATCAAAGCTTCGCCCAGCCGTTCGGCGGGTTCGTGGGTGTGCCCGGCGAAGATCACTTGATCCAGCTTGCCGCCCTGTTCGCGCGCCGCATCGACAAGGGCGGGGTGGCAATGGCCGTGGGTGACGACCCACCACGACGATATGGCGTCAACGATGCGCCGACCGTCATTGGTGAACAAATACGCGCCCTCGGCCCGTTCGACCCTGGTCATGTCGGGTTGCAGGGCGTGCTGGGTGAACGGATGCCAGATGGGCGAGGTCATATCGTCCCTCCAAAATGTTCCGCGAACACTTGGTTCAGGGTCTCGGCGTCGATGCGTTCCAACAGTGGCATGCGGCCAAGCACCTTGACCTCACCCATTTCAGCGATGGTGCGGATGTTGTCCGCGTTGTCGTCGCCGATGAACGCTACGCCCAAGACGGGGATGTCGCGCGCGCGCAGGGCTTCGAGCGACAAAAGCGTGTGGTTGATGGTCCCCAACCCGGTGCGCGCCGCCAGCACCACCGGCAACTGCCATCGTGCGAACAGATCTATGAACAAGGTTTTGCGGTTGAGCGGCACCATCAACCCGCCCGCACCCTCGACGATCAATGGACCTGAGGGCGGCGGGGCGAGGCTTTCCACGTCGATCTCGACCCCATCCAGTTCGGCGGAACGGTGCGGTGACAGCGGTTCGCGCAAGGTTACGGCATTGGGTAGCACCCGGTCGTCGCCGAGGCCGGTCATGCGCTTGACGGCATCGCGGTCGGTTTCGTCCACGGTGCCCGATTGCACCGGCTTGAAATAACTTGCGGCCAACGCCAGGGTCAGCATGGCGCTGAGCACGGTCTTGCCGATGCCGGTGTCGGTTCCGGTGACGATCAGTCTGCTCATGACGCCGCCCCATAAGCGGCCGCCAGGGCGTCGATGTCGTGGCTGTCGACGTTAAGCGTCACCGATAAGCGCAGCCGCGCCGTGCCGTCGGGCACGGTGGGGGTGCGGATGGCGCGGATGTCGAAACCTTGAGCTTGTAGACGCTTGGCCAGCGCCAGCGCTTCGCCATCGCCGCCGACCAACAATGGCAGAATTTGCGTTTGTCCAACGCCAAACGCCGCGTGGGCATGGGCGATAAGGTCGTGCAGGCGGGCTCGTCGCTCCGGTTCGTCGCGCACCACTTCCAAGGCGCGCTGCACCGCGATGGCCGCCAACGGCGTCGGCGCGGTGGTGTAGATGAAGCTGCGCGCGGTGTTGATGAGGATGTCCTTCATCACGGTCGGTAACGTCACCAACGCGCCAACTTGGCCCAAGGCCTTGCCGCAGGTGTGCAACGCGACCACGTTATCGCGGCCTTCAAATGCAGCGCTGAAGCCTTTGCCGTCGGGGCCGTGCACCCCGGTGGCGTGGGCTTCGTCGACGATCAGATAGGCGTCATAGCGGTCGGCGATGTCGATCAGGTCGGTCAACGGCGCGATGTCGCCATCCATGGAATAAACGCTTTCCACCGCGATCCATACGTTGGCGGCGCCGGTGTCGCGTGCGCGTTTGATCGCATCTTCGCACGCTTGGGCGTCGTTGTGGGTGAACTTGGCGCGTCGGGCCGGGGATGCATGGATGCCTTCCTTGGCGCTGGCATGCACCAACTCGTCCATGACGATGACGTCACCGCGCCGGGCCAAGGTGGTGAACAACGCGACGTTGGCGAGATAGCCCGTCGCCATGAACAGCGCCGATTGCGCACCGAAGAAATCGGCGGCGAAGGTTTCCAAGCGTTCGTGTTCCGGGTGATTGCCGCGCAACAGCCGCGAGCCGCCGGAGCCGAGCGCAAGCCCGCCTTGCAGCGCTTCGATCAGGCTGTGGCGAATGGCGTTGTGACCCGCCAAGCCCAGATAGTCGTTGGAGCTGAAGTCGATCCCGCTGGCCGGGATCAGTTCACGCCGCTTCTCAAGCCGAGAGAGCGTGTTCAACTGGTCCTGAAACGGGTTGTTCAATCTGAGACTCCTGAGGATGCAAATCCAAGCGGCGCAACAGTTCCATGTCGCGGTCGGCCTGGGCATTGGGCGTGGTCAGCAGCTTTTCGCCGAAGAACACCGAATTGGCCCCGGCGAAGAAGCACAGCGCCTGGGTGGCGTCGTCCATGCTTTCGCGTCCCGCCGACAGACGTACATAGGAATGCGGCATCATGATGCGGGCCACCGCGATGGTGCGCACGAAAATGAACGGATCAATCTGTTCGGCGTGTTCCAGCGGCGTGCCCTTGACGCGCACCAGCAGGTTGATCGGCACGCTGTCGGGGTGCGACGGCATGTTGGCAAGTTCCATCAACAGCGTGGCGCGGTCCTTTTCGCCCTCGCCGAGCCCTAAGATGCCGCCGCAACACACGCTGATGCCCGCGTCGCGGACTTTTTCCAGGGTGTCTAGGCGGTCTTGGAATTTGCGCGTGGTGATGATGTTTTCGTAGTGCTCCGGCGAGGTGTCGAGGTTGTGGTTGTAGTAATCCAGCCCCGCATCCTTGAGCGCGCGGGTCTGCTGTTCGTCGAGCGAGCCGAGCGTCACGCAGCATTCCATGCCGAGGCTTTTAACGCCACGGATCATCTCCAACACCACGGGGAAGTCGCGGTCGTTGGGGTTCTTCCACGCAGCGCCCATGCAAAAGCGCGTCGCGCCCCGGTCCTTGGCGGCCTGGGCTTCGGCGATGACGCGCTCGACCTCGACCAGGCGTTCTTTCTCCAGGTCGGCACCGTGGTGGGCGCTTTGCGGGCAATAGCCGCAGTCTTCCGGGCAACCGCCGGTTTTGATCGACATCAACGAGCTAAATTGGATTTGATTGGGATCGAAGTTTTCGCGGTGTTGGCTGTGCGCGCGATACAGCAGTTCCATGAACGGCAAGTCGTAAAGCGCCTGAACCTCGTCGACGGTCCAGTCGTGTCGGCACTGTGTCATGATGTCTTTTGCCCCAATGTGTCGGTCGTGTTGTCGGTTTGGCAAACCCAGCGTCGCCCTGCCATTCGGCGTTGTTCGCGCTGCTGTTCGGTGGTGCTGCGAGAGAAGGCGGCCACGTTAATGCGCGCCACGGGGTGGGGCAAGCGCAAATTGTTGCAATGCAGCAGGCGAGTGCCGATCAGCTGGGGTCAACTGTCGTCGGTACGTTCGACTTGGTCGGGCTGGTCTTGGCTCTTGACCCCGGCGGCGGCGTCGCGGATCAGTCGCAAGCGCCGTTCGGCCTTGATGGCGCGCACCCCGCAGGCGTGGATGTGGTCGATGTATTGCACCGTACTTTCCAATTGCTGGAACGGCAGGTGCCCATGCGAGCCGAGCTTCAACAGCGCCTGTTTCAACACCGCATAGGCTTCTTTGATATGGATACGGGCGCGTTTCGGGTCCCAGTCGGCGGGCGTGGGGTCGGACGAGGTCATTTGTTTGAGCTCTTGGGTCACGGCACGAAGATAGACGTCCAATAGATGTTCTGTTTCGTCGTCCAACGCCGGGCGCTCCGCGCGTCGCAACGGCAATTCCGCGCCGATGCGTGCGATTTCCTCGAAGTGTTGCAGGGCGCGGTAGGGGTGCATCAAGGCGTCCGAAATGCTCGGTGGCAGTTCGGCTTGGTACATCTTGCGGGCGTATTCGCCGATGGTGCGCGACAGGGTCTCCACTACGCCCAGACGTTGGCGTAGGTCTTGGTGACGCGCCGGCACCGGGTCCAACGCAGTGATGACGATGGATAGAGAAATTTCTTGTAGGCGTTGCAGCTCCATCAACATGCTTTCCACCGCCAACGCAGGCACCACCAAAGCGGTCTTGTCGAGGAACCTCGGACGGCCCAGATCTTCTTCCAAACTGACGAAGCGCAGTTTGAGCCACGCCGTCAGACGTTCGGCCACGGGAAAGATCAAGATCACGCCCAGCACGTTGAAGATGGTGTGAAACAGCGCCAAAGAGGTCGCTACGTCGGGTTGCAAATGCAGCGACGAGCGGATGAGTTCTACGGCGCCCAGCATCAGTGGCAACAAGAATATGGCCACGGCACCGGTCATGACGTTGAACACGACGTGGCTGGCGGCGACGCGCTTGGCGTTGGGGGTTGCGCCGATCACCGCAATCATGGCGGTTGAGGTTGTGCCGATATTGGCGCCGATGACTATCGCGGCAGCAGGTTCAAGGGCAATCAACGATCCGGCAGCGGCGGCCAGTGCGATAGAGATCGCGGCGCTCGACGATTGGGTGAGGAGCGTCATCATGAAGCCGATGCCGACGAACAGGACATAGTCCATCATCCCGGTAGCCGCTAGGCCGCTGAGATCGATGATGTTGGCGACATCGGAAAAGGCATCCTTGAGGATAGAAACGCCAACGAAGAATAGCCCGAAACCTGCAACCGCCATACCCACAGCACCACGTCGGGTATCGCCACCAGTCAATTTTAGAAACATGCCAAACCCAATAGCAGGCAGGGCGAACAGAGAGATATTGAGCTTGAAGCCGATCAACGCCACCAACCAACCGGTCATGGTGGTGCCGATGTTGGAACCGAACACCACCCATACTGAGCGTTCCAGCGACAGCATCCCGGCGTTGACGAAACCGATGGCGGCCACCGTCACGGCGCTGGACGATTGTACCAACGCAGTTAACGCGGCACCGGAAAACAGCCCGCGCAAGGGCGTGTCGGTCCAGCGTTCCAAAATGTCCTTAAGGGTGCGCCCCGCCGCGACCTTGAGCCCGTCGGTCATCAGCAACATGCCAAGCAAGAATAGGCCGACGCCGCCCATCAATTGTCCGATGCTGTTGAAGGTGATCACGATAACCGTCCTTCACGACCAGTTGTAGCGCAATTATAACATGTTAGCAGACATTCGGCATCACGCGGGTTGGGCCGTGTTGGGGCATCCGCACTGGTTTTGAGATCCGTGCTATGTGATAATTGCATATCTGCCATGTTCTGGGTGCGGTACCGCCTGGAGGTGGTGGCTGGTATGAACGCCCTATTCCGAAATGCATGGATTACCAACGGCTGGAGAACCCGACACCAGCCGCGATTTTTTGTATCCGTTCCGTCTCTTGTTGGGTGAGTGAGCGCATGTTCGATCTTCATTACCGCAAGGCCATCTCCATGAAGGCCGATGTATTGTCCGGCCTGACCGTGGCATTGGCGCTGGTGCCCGAAGCCGTGGCGTTCGCGTTCGTCGCCGGGGTCAATCCGCTGACCGGCCTGTACGCCGCCTTTATGGTGGGGCTGATCACGGCGGTGGTCGGCGGTCGGCCGGGTATGATTTCCGGTGCGACCGGCGCCTTGGCGGTGGTGATGGTCTCGTTGGTGGCGGATCACGGCGTCGAGTATCTGTTCGCCACGGTGGTGTTGATGGGCATTTTGCAGGTGACGGCAGGGGCGTTGCGGTTGGGTAAATACATCCGCATGGTGCCCCATCAAGTGATGCTCGGCTTCGTCAACGGTTTGGCGATCGTGATTTTTCTGGCGCAGCTCAACCAGTTTCAGATCAAGCTGCCGGACGGTGGCAGTGAGTGGATGAGCGGCCAGCCGCTCTACATCATGCTGGCGCTGGTGGCGTTGGCGATGGCGATCATTCATTTTTTGCCCAAGCTGACGGAAGCCTTCCCCGCGCCGTTGGCGGCGATTTTGGTGGTGTCGGCATTGGCAATCGGCTTGGGTTTGGACGTGCGCACCGTCGGCGACATGGCGTCCATCGCCGGCGGGCTGCCGGAATTTCACATTCCAATGGTGCCGATGACCTGGGAAACGCTGACCATCATCTTCCCCTATGCGGTGATCATGGCGGCGGTGGGTTTGATCGAAAGCCTGCTGACGCTGACCGTGATCGACGAAATCACCGACACCCGCGGGCGCGGAAACCGTGAATGCGTCGGTCAGGGCACCGCCAACATCGTTACCGGGTTCTTCGGAGGCATGGGTGGTTGCGCGATGATCGGCCAGTCCATGATCAACGTGAATTCGGGTGGCCGCGGGCGCGCCTCGGGCATTTCGGCGGCGTTGTTTTTGCTGGTGTTCATCCTGTTCGCCTCCAGTCTGATCGAGATGATACCGCTGGCCGCGTTGGTTGGCGTGATGTTCATGGTGGTGCTGGGCACGTTCGAATGGTCGAGCTTTCGCATCCTGCACAAAATTCCCCGTTCCGACGCGTTCGTCTTGATCTTGGTTTCCGGTGTGACGGTGTTCACCGATTTGGCCATTGCCGTGGTGGTGGGCGTGATCGTCTCGGCTTTGGTCTACGCATGGGGCAACGCTTCGCGCATGCAGGCGCGCACGATCATCAACGCCCAAGGCGGCAAGGAATATCAGTTGGAAGGGCCGCTGTTTTTCGGCTCCGTAACGTCGTTTCGCGACCTGTTCGACCCCCAGAACGATCCCGACGACGTGGTGGTGGACTTCCGTCTTTCCCGGGTGGCGGATCACTCCGGCCTGGAAGCGATCGACAGCTTGGCGGAACGGTACGAGCGTCGCGGTAAGCGTCTGCACTTGCGTCATCTCAGCCCGGAATGCCGCAAGCTTTTGCACCGCGCCAAGGACCTAGTTGAAGTCAACGTGATCGAAGACCCCAAGTATCACATTGCCACTGACGAATTGGCGTAACGCGCTTAATTGGTGGGATGAATAAAACATGGAAGACGGGAATTCGGCTCTGCCGGGTTCCCGTTTTTTCATGCGCAATCAATGCGTTCGTGCGATACTTAAGTGTTCCCTGTTGAGCGAGGTGCACTGTGATCCATCTAGCCTACGACGGTTCCATCAATGGCGATTGGGTGGCGTGGTATGCCGTGAATTTGGCGCGTCACGATCCCGATCATCATTTACGTGTGATCTATGTGAACACCGACGAAATTCGTGCCGACGAGGTCCGTGACAAGGCAGAATTGCTCAAGCGCGAATGCGCCGACGTCGGGGTGGAGATGTCTTTGGATGTGGTAGCATCGTCGGGTTCCGGTGCGGATCGTATCTTTCACGATTTAAAAGCTCATGTGCCCGCAACGCCGGAAACGTTGCTGGTATGCGGCGCACGCCTGAAACCGGGCGGCAGCGGTTATTTAACCGCCACCGTGTCGGCGAAATTGCTCAGCGACAAAAGCTTCAGCGTGATGGCGGTGCGGGTGGCGCAACCCGGCCTTTTGGGCGCGCCGAGGCGGTTCTTGGTGCCAGTGGCGGGCGATCTGGAAGGGTATTTGACCGCCGTCGAAATTCTCAAACGTTTCGCCCCGGATATCGAACGCATTCAATTGCTGCGCGTGATGATGATCAAGCGTCAGCTGTTTCGCCGGTTGCTTAACAATCAGGCCCAATCCCTGCGCGAAAAAGGCTGGGCGAGCCTTAAGGGGCTGAGCGTCGAACTGGCTAATGCGATCGGCCTGGACCACTGGAAAGTCGACGCCAATGTGAAAGTTTCCGACGACTGGGCGCAGGAAGTCATCATCGACGCCAACCGCCATAAATCGCATTTGGTGTTGATGGAAGCCTCGTGGCGAGATCTCAGCGCCCCATTCTTATATGGCAATCCCATCGAGGTCGTGTTGCGCGACACGCCATGCGATGTCGCCATTTATCGAGGGGTGTGAGTCGTGGACGGTCAATCCTTTCAGCGCCAGATCCAAAACATCCCTCCCGAGCAGGTCTATCGTTTTCTCCACAGCCGCGAAGGTGGTCTGCGCGCGCGTGAAGTCGAGGAACGCCTCAACGAAGTCGGCCTCAACACCTTGGAGGAAACCCGGCGTCTCGTATGGCTGAAAAGTTTGGGCCGTCAGTTTACCAATTTCTTCTCCATCCTGTTGGATATCTCCGCCGGGATCTGTTTCGTCGCCGATAGCATCCAGCCAGGCGAGGGTATGAACATCCTCGGCTGGGCTTTGCTGGGGGTGTCGATCCTCAACGCCTTGTTCAGTTTCGTTCAAGAATACCGCGCCGAACGAGCGATGGAGGCGTTGCGCAAGTTCCTGCCGCAAAACGTACAAGTGCGCCGCGACGGCCAAGAAATGCAGATCCTCGCCGAACAATTGGTGCCCGGCGACGTGCTGAGCCTGTCCGAAGGCGACAAGGTGCCCGCCGACGCACGCCTGATCGAGGTTCAGGACCTGATCGTCAACAATGCCCCACTGACCGGCGAAGCCCATCCGGTACGCCTTTCAGCAGAAGCGCAAGACACCATACTCACAGAAAGCATCAACGTTCTGTTTGCCGGGTGCATGGTCAAAAAGGGCCGGGGCCAGGCGGTGGTGTTCACCACCGGCGGGCGCACCGAATTCGGAAAAATCGCTACCTTGTCCCACGAAGTGAAGCGAAATGCATCGCCGCTGGAACGCGAAACCGGGCACATGGTGCGGGTGTTGACCTACATCGCCGTGACCATGGGGGCGATCTTCTTTGCTTACGGGGTGTTCACCGGACGCTCGCTGTGGGTCAACTTGGTGTTCATGATGGGCATCATCGTCGCCAACGTACCCGAAGGCTTGTTGCCGACCTTTACCCTGTCGCTGGCGATGGGTAGTTTGCGCATGGCCAAGCGCAACGTCTTGGTCAAGGGGCTCAACGCGGTCGAAGCGTTGGGCGCGGTGCACGTGATCTGTACCGACAAAACCGGCACCTTGACGCAAAACCAAATGGCGATCACGGCGCTGAACGATCCGCAGACGGCTGAACCTTTGGAAAACGCATTGCGCAGCCAAGCGTTGGGCATGGCGCTGGCGGCGTCGGATGTCGGCGAAGGCGAAAACGGGCTGCGCGGCGATCCCTTGGATGTGGCGGTGGCCGAAGCGTTCATTGCCGACGGAGGTATATTCCAGGCGGTCAATGACGCAACGATCAAACGCTTTTCCTTCGACGACGAAAAACGCCGTGCAGGCGGGGTGTGGCGTCAAGCCGACAAGACCGACTATTGCGTCAAGGGCGCCTGGGAAAGCCTGCGCCCGCTGATGAAACGGGTGGCCCTGGCGGACGGTTCGGTGGTTGATCTGGACGGTGAGCGTTTGGCTGCGGCCGAAGATGTGGTGCACAAGATGGCATCCAGCGGCCAGCGCGTGATCGCCTTGGCGTATCGCCAACTGGCGGACGCTTCAGACGGTGACGCGACGCAGGAGCAGCTTGAGCAAGACTTGATCCTGAAAGGTTTCATCGGTGCCGAAGACCCGATCCGCGACGAGGTCCCAGGTGCGGTGGCGGCTTGCCACACGGCCGGCATCGGGGTGGTGATGATCACCGGCGACCATCCCGAAACGGCCGAAGCCATCGCGCGGCGCGCGGGCATTGTCGCCGCGGATGCCCCGGCCGGGTCGGCCACCGTGACAGGTGCGGAACTGTCGCGGTTGAGCAAGGTGCAATTGGTGCAGAAGCTCAAGGACGGCATCACCGTGTTCGCCCGCACCACGCCGGAACAAAAATGGAAAGTGGTCTCGGCCTTTCATGAATTGAACAAGGTGGTGGCCGTGACCGGCGACGGCGTCAACGACGCCCCGGCGCTCAAAGCCGCCGACGTCGGCATCGCGATGGGCAAAAGCGGTACCGACGTGGCGCGCGAGGCGGCTCAGGTGATCTTGCTCGACGACAACTTCGCATCCATCGTCAACGGCATCGAAGAAGGCCGCACCATCTTCAACAACATTCGTAAGTTCACCAACTATGTGTTGGTCAGCAACGGTCCGGAAATTTTGCCCTATTTGCTGTACATGCTGTTCCCGGTGCCGCTCGCCATGACGGTGATTCAAATTTTGGCCATCGACCTGGGTACCGACATCATTCCGTCCATGGGGCTCGGCCAGGAAAAACCCGATCCCGAAGTGATGAAGCAACCGCCCCGCGATCACAAACAAGGGCTGCTGACGTTTCCGCTGATCGCACACAGTTATCTGTTCTTGGGCCTTATCGAAGCGGCGTTCGCCTTGAGCCTGTTTTTCTGGGTGCTGTTCGACGGTGGATGGGTTTGGGGCGCGGATCTGTCCGTGCGAGACCCCTTGTACCTGTCGGCGACCGGGATCACGCTGTCGTCGATCATCTTGATGCAGATCGGCAACCTGTTCGGGCGGCGTTCGCGCACCGGATCGGGCTTGAGTCTGGACTTTCTGTCCAACCCGTTGATCGTCGGCGGGATCGTGTTCGAAATCGTGTTCTCTTGGGCGATCTTGTATTTTCCGCCGTTGTCGACGGTGCTGGGCACCGGACCTGTGGATCTGAGCGTTTACGCCGTCGCGTGGATCGGGCCATTTGCGATTTTCGCCCTGGACTATGCGCGCAAGCGGGTTCTGGCGGGATTGCGCGCGCGGGGCATGGCCATTCCCAGCGGCTGAGCGTTTGCAGTCTATCCGCAAAAAAAAACGCCCCCAGGATCTGGGGGCGTTTTCTATCGTCAGTAGTAGATGTCCGGGATTAGTCGAGCGCGACCAAGTCCTCAGCAGCCATCTTGCCATTGCGTTGTTCATGCAGTTCAAACTGAACCTTTTGGCCTTCGTTGAGGCCTTGAAGGCCAGAACTCTGCACGGCCGAGATGTGAACAAAAGCGTCAGGGCCGCCCTCATCAGGGGTGATGAAGCCATAACCTTTGGTGGTGTTGAACCACTTAACAATGCCGGTTGCCATGGGTACTCCTTAACTTGGCAAAACATGGTACACCCTACGATCCGTGTAGGATGAGATTGCTGCGTCGTCATAAAGGGCATTACTTACATGCGTGTTTTGCGCAAGAAGGACAGGCCTAGCGAAGTCAACAACGAACAGCGTTATACAACAATTTTCAACAATTTGCACGGCTTGTCTACATTTTCAATCATATTTCAAATTTCAGGACCTTCAGTTGGCGGTCTGAAGTTGAATTCAGTTATGCTGCCAAAAGGATGTTTAATTCTAGGGTGGATATCAACCTGTGGTTTTGTTTGGGTTTTTTGTGCACCCTCAGCTCGTGCCGATATGGCGAATGCATCGTGATGGGTGCACGTTGGCAATCCCCGTTTGGGGAATGATTTGCGCGCTTGGGCTGCAATTGCGCGCATGATGAAAACTCGATTGATCTTATTGGCAAATGAAAAGCTTTCCTGCGGCATTTTCTAATGCAATCAGATAGGGATAGGGGCACAATGTGATAGGCGATAAAGATCCCATCGCCCCGACCGATAGATAGCCGAGATCATGTACGACCGTGGATAGTTTGCACAAAATAGAGCCCGCTTCCGGTGGCGCAAAATTAAGCGCGGGTTTGGCGCGGAAGTACTTCTTTTATATTTTCACGCCCATTTTTCTGGCGGTGCTGGTCGCAGGCGTGTTCGTATTCAATCTTAACGTGAATCACGCCCGCACGACGATCATCGATCGGGAAACGACGAAAATCAACGAAGCGCGGATCAATCTGCGCGAAGCCTTGAACACGGCCGTATCGGATCTGAATTTTTTGGTCCGTGATGAAAATCTCGTCGGCTATGTGCTCGCC
Organism: Magnetovibrio sp.; assembly: GCF_036568125.1. Taxonomy (NCBI): domain Bacteria; kingdom Pseudomonadati; phylum Pseudomonadota; class Alphaproteobacteria; order Rhodospirillales; family Magnetovibrionaceae; genus Magnetovibrio; species Magnetovibrio sp. The sequence goes on along the minus strand of NZ_DATCTF010000016.1, from coordinate 41,556 downwards.
CCCAATGAAGAACACCGTCAACGCTTGGAACGCACGTTTCTATCCTTTTCGGACGCCAAAAAGGTCTTCGATCAGGTGCGCTTTATCGATACCTCAGGCATGGAACGTGTGCGCATCAACCTGATCAATCACGAGGCGCAAGCCGTCCCCGGCGCCATGCTGCAAGATAAACGTCAAAGGTACTACTTCAAGGATGGGATGGATCTTCCGGCAGGTCAGATCTTTATCTCACGGCTCGATTTGAACCTCGAAGGGCGGATGGTCGAAACCCCGTACAAGCCAATGATTCGTTTCGTCGCGCCCGTCGATGTCGGGGGGAAACGCTATGGATTGGTGGTGCTCAACTATCTGGCGGAAAACTTTCTTGCCCATGTGCGCCAAACGTTTGCGTCCAAACTGAGCGAAGGCTTCCTCACCAACGCCCAAGGCTATTGGCTGATCGGTCCCCGTCAGGACCTTGAGTGGGCCTTTATGTTTGGGCGTGACGATCGCTTGCAAGACCTTTTTCCCGATGTCTGGGGGCAGGTTTCCGATGTTTCCGTTAAGGTGGTTGCGGGCCAAGATATCTTCGCTATCGCCAAGCTTCCAGCCCCAACTCAGGCCGTGATCACGGATAATTCGGATCCCTACTGGGTGTTGATTTCACGTGTACCGATGAGCAATTGGTACATGGAGCAAGTCGTCGAACATGCCCCCGAAGCCGCTTTGATGGCGCTGGTTTTGATCATCTTGGGGTTCGGCAGCTGGCGCCTCGCCGCCACCCGTGCCAATCGCGAACAGATGGATGGGCTCTATCATCGCCGTTTGGTCGATGCGCTCAATGAAAGCGAACGGCGCAACACTGCGGTGGTCGAAGCATCCGACGATGTTGTGATGATGTGTTCGCAAAGCGGTTACATCCGGCATGCGAACCATGCTGCCGAACGGGTGTTCAACGTTCCTCAAGTCGATCTGGTTGGGCGAGAAATTTCCGAGTTTTTGATGGACCCCGACACCGTTTCCATCCGCCAGCCCGATGGCGTACGTAAACTGATGGAACGTGAACGTTTTGAAACCTACGCCGTGCGCGGCACCGGTGAAGGGTTCCCCGCGGAAATCACCCTGACGCCGATCAAGACCGAAGGCCATACCAGGTTTTCCCTGTTCATCCGCGATATCACCTTGCGGCGCAGTTACGAAGAACGCCTCAAACGTCTGGCCAACTACGACCCCTTGACCGGCTTGGCCAATCGCGTGTTGTTGCTGGAACATCTCGCCGACGCCTTGCATGAAAATCAAAGTCCCGAAGGTCCCTTCGCCGTCATTATGGGCGACTTGGACGATTTTCGCATCGTCAACGATACCTTGGGTCATGTGATCGGTGACGAAGCCTTGAAAGAAGCGGCGGCGCGCATTCACCAAAAGGCGCCGTTGGGCAGTCTGGCGGGGCGTTTCGGCGGCGATGAATTCGTTCTGATCGTGCCGTGCCGCGGCAAACGAAGCGTGCCCGCCGAGGTCTGCGAAGCGGTCTTGAGCGCATTCGAACGTCCTTTGGAGGTTGCCGGCCATCGTCTGTATGTCGGCATCAGCTTGGGTGTTGCGTTTGCCGATACCGAAACCGATACCGCCACCGGCCTGTTGCAGATGGCCGATACCGCCATGTATGCGGCCAAGGACGGAGGGCGGAACACCTATCGGACCTTCACGTCGGATATGCACGCGGCATCCGCGCGGCGCTTGGCGATCCAAACCCGCCTTGCCGGGGCGAAAGCACGCGGCGATATATCCTTGGCGTTCCAGCCGCTGGTCGATGCCAAGTCGGAGCGCATCATTGGCGCAGAAGCTCTGCTGCGTTGGCACGACGCGGAATTGGGAACCATCGGACCGGACGAGTTTGTGCCCGTCGCCGAAAGCACCGGATTGATCATTGAATTCGGTCAATGGGTTTTGGACGAAGCCTGCCGCCATGCACGTGCATGGCGGGATGCCATTCCCGAGTTCCATGTCGCGGTCAACATTTCGCCGGTGCAGTTGATCGGCTCGGATATGGCCGCGACTATTAAAACGGCCTTGCTCAAGCACCAATTGGAGCCAGCGGCCCTAGAAGTCGAGATCACCGAGGGTTTGCTGATCAAAGACCCGCATGAAGCGGAAATCACCTTGAAGGATTTGGCTGAGGTCGGCGTGAGCATTTCCATCGACGATTTCGGCACCGGTTATTCGTCGCTCAGCTATCTGCACCGCTTTCCGTTCACGACCCTCAAGATCGATCGTATGTTCGTGATGGACCTGCCCGAAAGCGAAGACAGCCGTTCGTTGGTCACCGCGGTGTTGGCGTTGGCGCAACGATCCAACCTCAAGGTCATTGCCGAAGGGGTCGAAACCCAAGGCCAAGCCGCGTGGCTGCAAGAACAGGGTTGTGATATTTTGCAGGGGTACCTGTACGGCAAGCCGATGACCGTCGATGCATTCTACGCCATGGTGGGAAATCGTAGCGCCGGAAAAAGCGCCAACGCCAAAGATGGCCCCAATCTCAAGCTTGTTTGATCCGCGTGAATAATGCGGGCAGTTCGCGGCGCAAAACCTTGCCCGTTGGGGTGTGGGGCAGGGCATCGACGAAGACGAATTGCTTGGGCACCTTGTACGCGGCTAAGCGTTCAGCGGCGAACCCGGCGAGGTCGTCTGCGGTCACCTCGACATGGGCTTCGGCAACAATAAACGCGCCGATGAGGCTGAGGTCATCGCGCACCTGAATTTCGGCGCAGGCGCATTCGTGCACGCCGGGGTGATGGATCAAGACGTCTTCGACGTCTTGCGGCGCTACCCGATAGCCTTGGGCGTTCATTAAATCGTCTGCGCGGCCCAGGTATTGTAGATAACCGTCTTCGTCCAGCGCCGCCATATCGCCGGTGAGGAACCAATCGCCGCGAAACGCCGCACGGGTTTCCGCGTCAAGGTTCCAATAGCGCAGCATCAAACCGGGATCGTCCTTGTGCAGCGCCAGCAAACCCGGTTGGTTGATCGGCACGGTTTCGGTGCTGGCGTCTTCCAAGCTGAGGACCGCCACCCGTCGCCCAAGCTGAGGACGGCCGGTGAATCCGGGCTTGATCGGTACCAAAGGCGCACTTGAGGCATAGGTGGAACATTCGCTCATACCCAGCGCTTCGTAGAGCGGTTTTCCGGTGGCGTTCCGCCAGTTGTCGCGCACCGCTTCGGAAAGCTTTTCGCCCGCCGTCAATCCATGGCGCAGGTGCGCGAAGCCTTCTGCGATGTGATCGGCGTATTTGAGCATCTGGCGATAAAGGCTCGGCACCGCCGCGAACAAGGTGGCCTTGTGCTTGTCGGCTAGGCGCGGCCACACGCCGGGGTCCTTTTCGCCGTTGTAGATGATCGTGCACGCGCCCACCGCCCACGGATCCATCAAGCCGGCACCCAGGGTGTAGGTCCAATTGAACGCGCCCGCGTGCAACATGCGATCGGTGTTGCTGAGCCCGTACCAGCCCTCATACATCATACGCCGCGCCCACACCGCGCGGTGTGCGTGCAGCACGCCCTTGGGCCGCGATGTCGCCCCGGATGTATAAACGATATACGCCGGATCGTCGGCGTAGGTAGGGGCGTAGTCGGCACGGTCATCGCCCGTCATCAGGTCGCGGATGTCGTCTTCGAGCAGTTGGCCGCATCCATCAGGCTGGGTGTCGAGATGGAGATCGCGCGAGGTGCAGATGAAACGCGCCCCGCAATCTTCAGATATGAAGCGCGCCTCACGCCCGGTCAGTTGCGACGACGTCGGCACCGCGATGCCGCCCGCCGCAAGGGTGGCGAAAAACATCAGCGGAAAGGTGCTGTGATTGCCCAGGCGCAACATCACCCGTTCGCCCGGTTGCAAACCCATGTGTTTGAGCCCGGCGGCGAGACGGCGGATGGCGTCGTCCAGTTGGGCGTAGCTCCAACGCTCGGCCGGTTCCAAACTTACGGGATCGCTGACCACGATCAGCGCTGTTTTATCCGGGTGCGTTTGGGCTGGACGCGACACGCAGTAGGCGGCGGCGTTGAACGCGTGCGGACGGGGACCGATGAAGGTTTCGGGCGCGCCCTGGTCGAACAGGCTGGTGGTGAGTTTCGGGTCTAAAGACGCCACAAGGTCACCCCTTCGGGGGTCGCCTCGCGATCCAAGACGCCGCGCACATCGATGACCACGCCGCGGCCGTTTTTCAACAGGCCCGTGACCAGATCCCAGCCGCCGTCGATATAGGCTGCGTGGGGCACGGCCAAGATCACCGCGTCGGTGGCCTCCAGCTTGTCGGTGGGGGTCAGTTCGATGCCGTATTCATGCTGGGCTTCCGCCGGGACCGCCATGGGATCGTGAACTTGGATGTTCATGGCGTAGGTCATCAATTCTTCGATCACATCGATGACTTTGGTGTTGCGCAGGTCGGGTACGTTTTCTTTGAACGTTAGGCCCAGTACGGTCACGGTGCTGGGTGTCGCGCCATCGTTTTGACGATGCTGCAGCATCAATTTGACGGCGTTGCGTGCAATGAACGCGCCCATGGCGTCGTTGATCTCACGCCCGGCAAGAATGACTTGCGGGTGATGGCCCATCTGTTCGGCGCGGTATGTCAGATAGTAGGGATCGACACCGATGCAGTGCCCGCCCACCAGACCAGGGGAAAATTTCAAGAAATTCCACTTGGTGCCGGCGGCTTCCAACACGTCCTTGGTGTCGATGTCGAGCCGTTCGAAGATTTGCGCCAGTTCGTTCATCAGCGCGATGTTGAGGTCGCGTTGGGTATTCTCGATCACTTTGGCGGCTTCGGCGGTCTTGATGGTCGGGGCCTGGTGCACGCCGGCCTTGACCACCGATCCGTAAACGTCGGCGACGATTTTCAGGGTCGCGGCGTCTTGTCCCGACACCACCTTGGTGATGGTTTCAAAACGATGTTCCTTGTCGCCCGGGTTGATGCGTTCTGGCGAATAGCCGACGGTGAAATCCACGCCGCAGCTCAGTCCCGACATTTCTTCCAAAACCGGCACGCAGACTTCCTCCGTTGCACCGGGAAAGACTGTGCTTTCGTAGACGACGATGTCGCCTTTTTTGAGGTGCGCGCCGATGGTGGTCGAGGCCGCCACCAGTGGCAGCAAATCTGGCTTGTTGGCGGCGTCGACCGGGGTCGGCACGGTGACGATGTGAAAATCGGCCTGGGCGATGTCGGCGGGCTCGGTGGTCAGCAGCAAATCGGCCGCCGCCAAGTCGGTGTCTTCGACCTCGCCGGTGATGTCATGACCGGCCTTGAGCGCCGCGATGCGGGTGAGGGAGATGTCGAACGCCACGGTGCGGCCAAGCTTGCCGAACGCCACCGCCACCGGAAGACCTACATAGCCCAGTCCAACGACGGATACGGTGCGGTTATGGCTCATGGACGACACTCCTTCTGCACGCACGAACGGTGCTCTGTCCCTTGTCTAAACGCAAGGAACTGGGGGTGCAAGTCCTTATCCTTATGGGCAGTCCCCTGGGGTGTTGGGCGTTTCGACGCCCCAATAGGCAGCGTCGAAATCGCTTTCCACGTCGAGCCCGGCCAGAAAATCGATGCCGCTACGAGCCTCGACGGTTTCCAACGGGGTGACGGCGTTCACCCAGGTGGTGCGTTTGCCGTAATCGTTCCATCGAAACAGCGAAGCCAGCACTTTGTAAGGGCCGTCGGGGGCGGGTCGGGCGACGACGATCTTGTAAAAGCATTTCGGCACGTTGGGCGTAAAGGGGGCTGTGCCGATGATCGGGCCTTCCTTCACGTCCGTCGTGGCCGGGTCGTCCTCGACGGTGCCGTAAACGCCGGAAAAGACCCACATGGGGACGTTTTTCGCGGCCACGAATGCACGAAAGGCGTCTTCTTCACCCAGCCAGGTTCCGGCGTTGAAGGTCTGTTTTTGCGGCACCACGTTGGAAAAATGAAAGGTGGCGTCGTAGGCATCCTTGCGCCAGCTCATGTCGTTGGCGGGCACGATGTGGCCGCGTGCGTACCCGGATCGGACATAGCTTTTGTCGACGGCTTGATCGTCCGCCGGAATGTCCGTGTCGGGGGTGAATTTGGGCCGCTTGCTGGTACCGGAATTGGCCGTGATCTGCGCCATCTGCTCGGGCGTCAGGCGATGCACGGTCCAATTAGGGATTTTGCGGGTGGTGTCGAAGCGGATCGCGAACAACGCCTCGCCCTCGGAGTGCTTGCACAGGTCCAGCACGGTTTGCGACCGGGGGGCGGGGATGACGCCACCGGGAAACATCGCGCCGCAGGTGTCGAAGCCGTTCGCGGCGTTGGCGGGGACGGACGCGATGATCGCGGCGGCGAACGTCAACCAAACGATGTGCTTCATGATGAAAGCTCGAAATAGGTGTAATGATGATAAGAAGCAAATTATGCGTGTATTTTGGAAAAACACAACTCAAAGAAGTTTTCTAATTCATATGCAATCTGGTAACGGGGGCACGGAGAGTGCTATCAAGGGGCTCAATTGTTTCGGAGCATCCCGCCATGGCGCAAAAGCGCTCGTCCCGTTCCGCGCGTTCAACGCGCCCCCCGCACGGTTCTCGTGAACGGTCCGACCGGCGCGGCGCCAACGCGCCCGCGCCGACGCCGTTGGCCGCACCCAAAGGGGTGTTGGAACCGGGCCTATACGTCATTGCCACACCCATCGGCAATTTGGGCGACATCACCTTTCGCGCGGTGGAAACGCTCAAGGCCGTGGACGCCCTGGCCAGCGAAGACACCCGCGTTTCGGCCAAGCTGCTCAGCCACCTTGGTATCGACAAGCCGCATCCGACCTTTTCGTGCCACGAACACAATGAAGCGCGCACGGTTGGGCGTATCCGTTCCCTGATCGACGAGGGCCGCGCGGTGGGGTTGGTTTCGGACGCAGGCTTGCCAGGCATATCCGATCCCGGTTACCGGGTCATCAGCACCTTGTTGGACGAAGGCGTGAAGGTCGAGGTCTTACCCGGCCCCAACGCCGCGACCATGGCGCTGGTGGCGTCGGGGCTGCCGACGTCGAGCTTTACGTTTTTGGGATTTGCGTCGCGCAAATCGGGCAAGCGCAAGAAGATGCTGGAAGCCGAACGCGAGGCCGAGCACACCTTGATCATCTATGAAAGCCCGCACCGCATCGGCGCGTTGCTGGCCGACGCGTTGGAGGTCCTGGGCGATCGTCAAGCGGTGGTGGCGCTGGAACTGACCAAGATGTTCGAACGCTATCATCGCGGTCCGTTGTCCCAATTGGTCGAGGAGTTCGCAGAAGACAAGCCCAAGGGCGAGATCACGGTGTTGATCGAAGGAGTACGGCGCAAATCGAAGCATGACGAGGACGACGACTGATGGCGCGTCCCGGCAAAGGCGGGCGAGGTGGCGGCAAGCTCAACCTGCGTCAAACCTACTTGAGCCGCTTGAGCAAAATTTTCGGCGTGCGCGAAGCGCTGGCGGAACGCATGGCCTCGGTTCAGCTCAAAAGTTCGATCCGCATCAACGCGCTGTCGCCGCTGAACGAGGCGGAAATCTTGGCCAAGCTCGACGCCATCGGCGCTGAACGGGAACCCATTGCGTGGTGCCCTGGCGCCTATCACCTGCACAGCGACAAACGTGTGCTGGCGGAATCGGATTTGTTTCAAGACGGCCACGTCTACATTCAAAACGCCTCCAGCCTTATTCCTGCGTTGGCGATGGCCCCCCAAGCGGGCGAACGTATTTTGGACGTGTGCGCCGCGCCGGGCGGCAAGACCTCGCATATCCAAGCCTTGGCGGGCGGCGGGGCGGTGATTGTCGCCAACGACGCGATGAAACCGCGGTTGTCAAAACTCGAAGAGGTGCTCACCACCTTTCACGTCGAAAACGCCACCATCACCAATTTCGAAGGTCAGTTCATCGACCGTCACGTGGATGAAATGGGCGGCGGCCCAGGGGAACATCACTTCGACCGCATCTTGCTCGATGCGCAATGCAGCGGCGAGGGGATGTTGGACCTCAGCCACGGTAACGCGTTGCGCTTTTGGTCGGTGGAACGCGTGATCAAGATGAGCTACCTGCAACAAAAGATGCTCACGGCGGCGTGGAAGGTCCTCAAGCCGGGCGGGGTGCTGATCTATTCCACCTGCACCTTCGGCCCGGAAGAAAACGAAGGTCCGGTGTCGCGGCACTTGAAGCACAACGTCGATGCATCCATCGAACCCATCGATCTCGACATCCCTGGGCGCGCCCCTGGCTTGAAATCGTGGGATGGCCAACCGTTCCACCCAGACCTGAAACACGCCGTCCGGGTGCTGCCGTCGGACTACCTCGAAGGTTTTTTTGTGTGCCGCTTGCGCAAAAAAGGCTAAAAGACAGACCCCGATCAAAATCAGAAAATTGGAGCCTACCAATGAAGTTCGTGCGCTGGCTGCTGGGACGCTTGGTCCTGACCATCGACTTTCTCACCCGTCCCCAACCGATCAAGCGCGATCCGGCCGCGCAAGCCGCCATCGACGCCAAGACCGCACCGATGGCACTCTATCAATTCGAGGCTTGCCCCTTTTGCGTCAAGGTGCGCCGGGTGATGCGCAAGCACGCGCTCAACATCGAACTGCGCGACGCCAAAAACAACGCCCAGTTCAAGGAAGAACTGACCAGCCAAGGCGGCAAGCACAAGGTGCCTTGCTTGCGCATCGAAAATGCATCCGGCGAAGTCACTTGGCTTTACGAATCCAACGACATCATTTCGTATTTGGAAACCGAGCTTCAACTGGCATCGTAAAACCGCGTCACCTGTGACCGACGATCTCCGGCCCCATCAGGGCGTAGGGCAACCACGTGGACAGCGCCGGGACATAGGTGACGATGATCAGGAACACGAACAGCACCGCCACGAACGGCAGCGCGGCCTTGACCACCTGAACCAGACTCATCCCCGTTATGCCCGAGGTCACGAATAGATTGAGGCCGATCGGCGGCGTGATCATGCCGATTTCCATGTTCACCACCATGATGATACCCAGGTGGATCGGGTCGACGCCCAGCGCCATGCCGATGGGAAACACCACCGGGGCGACGATCAAAAGCAGGCCCGACGGTTCCATGAATTGCCCGCCGAGCAATAGCAGCAGGTTCACGGCGATGAGGAACGTGAACCAGTTGAAGCCGACCCCGACCATCCATTCGGTGATGTGCTGGGGAATGCGTTCCGACGTCAACACGTGGGCGAACAGCAACGCGTTGACGATGATGAACATCAACATGACGATGGTCTTGGATGAATCGATCAGCACTTTGCGGGTATCGTCGTGGATCAGGGCGGGGAAGAACTTCACCGCGATCAGGCCCAGATTGCGCCGCCACACGCCGAGACTGGCGAGAAAAGCCAACGGATTGGCGAGGCCCTTTTTGTACGGATAGCCGAACAAGATGATCGCCACCGGCGCCAGCCCGAACAGCGCGCGCGAGGCAAACGGCGTCTCGCGCATGATGAAGAACGACAGGATCAACCACACGAAATAAAACGACACCGCATAGACGGAAGCCATGAAGCCGACGCGGGTCTTCAACGGCGCGTCGTCGCTCACCCATTTAATGTCCTTGAGCGGCCCCATGTCGCGATATATGAACAGCGCCACGCCACCGGCGTAAATCGCCGACACGGCGGCTGCCTCGGTGGGCGTGAACACGCCGCCGTAAATGCCGCCGATGATGATCACGATCAGGAACAAGCCCCAACCCGCGTCCTTGCCGCCGGCGACGAATTCGGCAATGCCTTGCCATTCCCCCGACGGCAGGTTTTTGATCCGCGCCATCACGTAAATGGCGATCATCAGCATCAGCCCTGCGACGATCCCCGGCATGACGCCGGCCAGGAACATGCGGCCTACCGAAACGTCGGTGGCGGCGGCGTACACCACCATGACGATGGACGGCGGGATCAAGATGCCCAGGGTACCGGCGTTGGCGATGATGCCCGCCGCGAAATCCTTGGTGTAACCAACTTGGCGCATGCCTGCGATGGCGATGGAGCCGATCGCCACCACGGTGGCGGGCGACGATCCGGACAGGGCCGCGAACATCATGCAGGCGAGCACGCTGGCCATCGCCAAACCGCCGCGAAAATGGCCCACCGTGGCGATGGCGAACCGGATGATGCGTTTCGCAACCCCGCCGGTCGACATGAACGACGACGCCAAGATGAAGAACGGAATGGCCAACAGGGTGTAGTTCTGCGATGCGGTGAACAACTGCAACGCCACCGAGGACATGGAGTCGTTGGAAAAGAATGCGATCACAATGATGCTGGACAGCCCAAGAGACACCGCGATGGGAACGCCCAAAAACAGCAGGGTCAGAACCATAACGAAAAGAATGAGACCTTCCATGACGCGACCTAGTCCCTCAGCAAGTTTTTGTTTTCAGCGACCAGGTCTTCGGCCTCGTGACCGGCGACGATCAGTTCACGATCCCCGCGCCAGATCTGCAGGACGGCCTGAAGACAGCGGTAGGCGAACAAGGCCAGGCCCAGGGGCAACATGATGTAGGCCAGCCAGCGGTGGACGCGTTCTTGCACGCCGAACAGGTCCATGAACCATGCCGGATAGCGCAGATCGTCCAAACCGATGCCGATTTTGAAGAATTTCGACCAATAAACGATGGCGCCGCCCTTGGTGTTGGCGCCGAACAGTTGCAGCCAATCCGCCGACAGCAAGATCACGCCGTAGAACACGCCGCACAGCGCGCCGAACAGGGCGATGGTCTTGAACAGGGGCGGCGGAAATTTACGGATCAAGGCGTCGACGCCGAGATGGGTACCCATCTTGATGCCGAACCCCATGCCGAACAGGATCATCCACGCGAACAGAATGCGGGTGAATTCAAGAGCGCCGCCCCAGCCCATATTGAAGCCGTAGCGCGCGATCACTTGCGCGAAAGACACGACCGTGATGGTGGCGAGCAAGATGGCGAGGATGTTTTCCTCGGTCCTTTGAACCCAATCCGGTTTGATGCGCTCGGCTACGAACAGCAGGGCGAGAAAAACCAGAATCGCAAGCGTGAGACCCATAAGACACCCTCCCTCAAGACCGTGCGAACGCGTAGTACGCCAAGACAATACACCGTTCGGGCGTTCAAACCCGAACGGTGGTTGCAAAGGTGACTTAGTTGTTGGACGACGCGGCGGACTCGATCAAGTCCTTGCCGATGTCGCCTTCGAAACGGTCCCAAACGGGCTTCATGGTGTCGACCCAGATCTTGCGTTGTGCCGGGGTCAGTTCACGCACCGTGCCGCCAGCCTTGATGATGTTGGCGCGGTTCATGGATTCTTTTTTGCCGACCGCAGCGTTGGCGGCCAGGGTGACTTCTTCGGTGATTTTCACGAATTGGTCACGCACGTCGGCGGGCAGGCTGTCGAGCCATTCCTTGGACGTCACCAGCAAGTACGCCAGCACCTGGTGGTTGGTTTCGGTCACGCCATCCTGCACCTCGAAGAATTTCTTGGTGTAGATGTTGGACCAGGAGTTTTCCTGACCGTCGACGACGCCGGTCTGCAGCGCGCCATAGACTTCCTTGAACGCCAGCTTTTGCGCCGAACCGCCCATCGCTTCGATCATCGCCACGGCGACGTCGGAGGTCTGAACGCGGAACTTGAGGCCGTTGCCGTCGCTCGGAGCAATCAAAGGCTTTTTAGCCGAGAATTGCTTCAGGCCGGAGAACCAGTAGCCCAAGCCCTGGTAGCCGCTGCCGGATGCAGCGCCAAGCAATGCCTTGCCGTCCTTGCCGGTGGTGAATTTGTCGAACGCGGCTTGGCTGGAGAACATGAACGGCAGATCGAACACGCGGTATTTGAGGGTGTAGGCCTCAAATTTCGAAAGCGAAGGTGCGGCCAGTTGCACGTCGCCCAGCAACAAGGCTTCCATCACCTTGTCGTCATCGTACAGCGTGGAGTTGGGGAACACCTCCATGCAGGCCTTGCCGTTCATCTCCTTGTTGACGCGATCGGCCAACATCGTGGCGGCATCGCCTTTGGGATGACCGGTGGCGGCGACCACGTGTGAAAACTTGATGACCATTTCGCCACTGTCGCAATTGGCGAGAGCGCCGGTGGCGGATGTTGCAATAATGCCGGCGGCAAGCGCGGCAACACTGACGAGACGCATAGTATGTTCCTCCCAAAGGATCGTTTTATGCTCAAGAATTAAGCCTCGAGCTTAGTTTTAGGCAAATCAGTGTAACGAAGCGTACACCGGGCGCAATAGTCTCATCTGTTAACATGTCGGCGCCTTGGGCGATTTTCACATGGTGAAAATTGAAATTTTCAATTCATCGACAAATCCTTCGTACTCATGCTTCATAGACTTAAGTGGGACACAGACATGGGAGTTGCGACCAAAATGACGCAGAGCCGGTTGAAAACCGTCATTGTCACCGGCGCCAGTAGTGGTATCGGCGCGGCCACAGCACGGGCGTTCTCGGGTGCGGGTTATCGGGTGATGGCGGCGGGGCGCAATGCGCAGCGATTGCACGCCGCCGTGGCGGAACTTGAAAACGTCCGCACATGGTCGGGCGATTTATGCGACGCCCAAGCCTGTGCCGATTTGGTGTCCGAGACGATTGGCGCATTCGGCGGCGTCGATGTTCTGGTCAACAACGCGGGCGTTATTCATCGCGCCCGCGCAGAAGACACCACGGATCATCAGTGGCGCGAGACCATGGCGGTCAACTTGGATGCGGTGTTTTATCTGTCGCGCGCGGTGGTGCCGGCGTTGCGCAATCAAGGCGGTGGGGCGATCGTCAACATTGCCTCCGACTGGGGGCTGCAAGGTGGCGAGCGGGCAGCGGCCTATTGCGCCAGCAAGGGGGCTGTGGTGCTGTTCAGCAAAGCCATGGCGCTGGATCACGCTGCGGAAAACATCCGCATCAATGCGATCTGCCCCGGTGACGTCAACACGCCGATGCTGGCCGCCGAGGCTCACCAACGCGGTTTGGACGTGACCGAGACGATTGCCGCGTGTGCAGCGGACAGCCCCAACGGTCGCTTGACCGAACCGGAGGAAGTCGCCGATTTAGCGGTGTTTCTCGCTTCCGACCAAGCCCGTGCGATCAACGGCGTGGCGCTGCCCATCGACGGCGGGGCCAGCGCATAAGGCTGATTTTATGGGCGATCAATACGCCTTGGCGAAAATGGCCTGCTTGGTCGCGGGCGCGCCGGTCAGCACGCAGGTGCCGGGTTCCGTGGGTTGGTCGTAAGGCAGGCAGCGGATGGTGACGCCGAGCTCTTTGAGGCTTTCTTCGCTTTCCACACTCTCACACCAGTAAGCGCGCACGAAACCGGATGTGGCGTGATCGTCGTTGGCGAAGACTGTCTTGAACGCCTCGAAGTCGGTGACGTCGGTGCGCACGCGGGCGTCGCGATAGGCTTTGGCTTCATCGAACAAGGTCTTTTGAATGGCTTCGAGTTGCTCACGCACGGTGGCGACGAAGGCGTCGCTGTCTTGGGAGGCTTTGCCATAGATGTCGGTGCGATGGGTGACCATGACGGTGTTCTGGTCCAGGTCGCGCGGGCCCAGTTCGACCACGATCGGCGCGCCTTTTTTGATCCAGCTCCAGCGCTTTTCACCGGCATTGACTTCGCGTTTGTCGACATGGGCGCGCACCACGTTGCCGAATGCGACGGTGTTGTTGAGTTTTTCCGCCAGCGCGTCGGCGGCGGGCAGCACCCGGGCGGCGGCTTCGTCGTCGCGGGCAATGGGGAGAATGACGATCTGGTGCGGCGCGATGGTCGGCGGCACGCGCAAGCCGTCATCGTCGCCATGGGTCATGATCATGGCGCCGATCATGCGCGTCGATACCCCCCAAGACGTGGTGTGGCAGAAGCTTTCGCCGCCGTCCTTGTCTTGGAATTTGATGTCGGCGGCGTGGGCGAAGTTCTGCCCCAGATAATGTGACGTGCCGGCCTGAAGCGCCTTGCCGTCTTGCATCATGGCTTCGATGGTGTGGGTTTCCACGGCACCGGGGAAGCGCTCCGATGCGGACTTTTCGCCAGGAATGACGGGTATCGCCAGCCAGTCTTCGGCAAGCTTGCGGTATTCTTCCAACATGGTCGCGGTTTCGTCGCGGGCCTCTTGCTCGGTGGCGTGGGCGGTGTGGCCTTCCTGCCAGAGGAATTCCGACGTGCGCAAGAACAGGCGCGGGCGCATTTCCCAGCGCACCACGTTGGCCCACTGGTTGATCATCACCGGCAGGTCGCGATAGCTGCGGATCCACTTGGCGAAGCTTTCGCCGATCATGGTTTCCGAGGTCGGGCGCACCACCAACGGGCTTTCCAATTCACCCGCAGGAACCAACTTGCCGTCTTTGGCGACCAAGCGGTGGTGGGTGACCACGGCCATTTCCTTGGCGAATCCTTCGACGTGCGCGGCTTCTTTTTCGATCAGTTCCAGCGGAATGAACAGCGGGAAATAGCAGTTTTGGTGACCGGTTTCGCGAATCCGCTGGTCCAGACGGCGCTGCAGGTTTTCCCAGATGCCGAAGCCCCACGGCTTGATCACCATGCAGCCACGGACACCGGAATTTTCCGCCATGTCGGCCTCTTTGATCACTTCCTGGTACCACTTGGGGAAGTTGTTTTCGCGGCTGACGCTGATGGCGGTCTTTTTGGGCTTGTTGGACATGGCTGCTTTTACCGTTCGTGTACCGTTCGTGGGGTGGCGCGGGCGCGTGGACGCCCCATTTCAGTGGGCGCTCCGTTTCAATGTCGCTTGGTATCAAACAAAGTTAGCCGGAAATCAAGGGCTGATGCGCCACCCAATTCGCCCTTCGTTAGGGAGGTGTCATAAAAATGACAAGAAACGGCAATAAATTGTGTGTCACGAGTTGACTAAATGTAGGTAAGGCCTTGCAACCCACAGTGTTAATTAGGTTGGCGTCCGAGTTATTGATTTTTTTACGTTCGACGATGAAATCGTCAGATTTTAGTACGAAATTTCCGCTGCTCTGATCACATTATATGACAAAGAACTGTGGCGCGACGCGTACATATGTACTACATTGTAACGAGGGTAGAGAACTAAAAATCATATAAACGCCATAGTGATCACTTGATCATCACGAAATGATGAGGTGGCGGTGGCACAATTCGTATAGGGGATTGCAACGTGAATCACGATTGGAAAGAAGCGAAGGGCGCGAAAAGCGGCCAGCGCACATACTCTACCCGGAGTTTACACGGACAGGTGGTGCATGAGCTTGGTAAGCGCATCGTCACCGGTGATATCGACGAAGGTGAAGTGCTGCCGAATGAAACGGAGCTGGGCGCTTCGTTCGATGTGAGCCGCACGGCTTTGCGCGAAGGCATAAAGGTTCTCACCGCAAAAGGACTGCTTGCAAGTCGCACCCGGACGGGAACGCGCGTGCGTCCGCGTCACGAATGGAACATGCTGGACCCGGACATCCTGGCGTGGCGGTCCACCGCGCATGACCCGGATCGCTTTATTCAGGATCTGGTCGAATTTCGCATGGCTGTGGAACCCTTGGCGGCATCCTTGGCCGCGACCCGCGCCACCACAGAACAACTCGCCTACATTGAGCAGGCATATTTCGATATGGTTGCCGCCGGTGAGGATGTCCATGCAGGGGTCGAGCCCGACCTGCGCTTTCATCAAGGCATTTTGCATGCCAGCGGTAATGAATTGCTGGCGCCGTTGGGCGCTTTGATCGAGGCCGCGTTGACGATGAGCTTCCGTCTCGCGACACCTGCGATCAAGCTGGATTCCTTCCCGGTTCACAAAGCGGTGCTCGATGCCATTTTGGACCGCAACCCTCAGCAGGCCCATGACGCCATGGTCAATTTGTTGGGTTACGCCAAAAGCTACAACACGGCCGTGTTGAGCGAAATGCGCGAAAACGAGTCCGTCGAAGCTTAAAAATCAGCAAGAGAGAGACGAGTGTTCGTGTGATGGCTCGTTTTTCTCTTGGCTGTTTTTCGTCTTAGAGACGAGCTGGTTCAATACCGCACTCCTATCATAAAGGTTCGTTTGCTCCACTTCGACTTGTCCTCTACATTCAAGAGGCTAAGGTAGATGCGCGCGCATGGGCGCAACCTCGGGAACCAAAGTCAAAAAGAGCAAAGTCTCGCTTGGTTCGTCCGGGGCTGGGGTGATCAGGAGGACGACATGTTTCCGAAAATGACAGCACAAAACATTTTGCCGGCGGACGGTTTCGCAGGCGCATTGGTCGGTCGAGCCCTGTTTCCCGGCGCGTATCCGGGGCCGTGCGTTGTGGTGATCCGCGAAGATGGCGTGCACAACATTTCCGGTACCGTGCCGACCATGGCTGAGCTTCTGAATTCCCACAATCCGATCGAGCGCGCCACCAAAGCCACGCGCAATTGTGTGTATCTCGGTACGCTGGACGAATTGCTCGCCAATTCCACACCGGAAACGCACGATCCGTTGAAACCTTATTTCCTGTCGCCCATCGATCTGCACGCGGTTAAGGCATGCGGTATGACGTTCGTCAAAAGCATGTTGGTCCGCGCCATCGAAGAGCAGGCGCAAAAGGATCCGGCCAAAGCTGAAGAACTGTACAAGGTTCTGGAAGGCGAGATCGGCGGAGAAATCGCCACCGTCGAACCGGGCAGTGAAGAGGCGGCCAAACTCAAGGCCGCGTTGATTGAGCGCGGTATGTGGTCGCAGTATCTCGAAGCCGGGATCGGTCCGTATGTGGAAGTCTTCACCAAGGCCCAACCGCTCAGCACCGTCGGTATTGGTGCGGAAGTCGGCATTCATCCCGAGTCGAGATGGAGCCATTCCGAACCCGAAGTGGTGCTGATCACCAACAATCAAGGTCAGCCCGTCGGCGCGACGCTTGGCAACGACGTCAATCTGCATGATCTTGAAGGGCTGAGCGCTCTGTTCCTGGGCCGTGCCAAGGACAACAACGCTTCGTGCGCAGTGGGACCGTTCATCCGCCTGTTCGATGACACCTTCACCCTGGATGATGTGCGCACGCAAAACGTCGCCATGACCATTCAGGGCGATGACGGCTATCTGCTCAGCGAAACCTATCCGATGGAGGAAATGACCCGTACCCTTGACGAGCTGGTGGGCCAGACCTTCAACGAGAATCATCAATACCCCGATGGATTGGCATTGTTCACCGGCACGATGTTCTATCCCGACCAAGATCGCGATGAGTCTGGCAAGGGCTTCACCCACAAAATCGGCGATATCGTCACCATCAAGGCACCAGGGTTGGGAACTTTGATCAACAAGGTCAATCATTCCAACAAGGTGCGCCCCTGGAATTTCGGCTTTGCAGACTTGATGAACAATCTGGCCAATCGCCACCTGATCGGCTGAAGGGCAAGCCATTCTGGCCCCGTTTTGGTACGGCACAACTGTGTCAGGTGAGTTGTTAGTGTTTCATTTGTTGCAATTTGGGTGCGGGCAAGATTATGATCGGTTGCTTTTCAACGTGAAGCGCTGTCGCACCCCAGGCCAAGCTTTCATCATCATGAGCGTGGTTAAGTCAACAAAATCAAAGTGAAACGAAGCCGTATGACCTTCGAAGAAACCATCGCCCGCATAGAAGGGGCCTTTTCGCGCTTGAGTCCACAGCTCAAACAAGCGGCCCGGTATGTGATCGATCACCCAGATGATGTTGCATTATATTCCATGCGCCAGTTGGCGGCGCATGCCGATGTGCATCCCTCGACGATGGTGCGATTGGCGCGTGAGATGGGCTTCGACGGTCACGCGCAATTCCAAGAACCGTTTCAAGAACGGCTGCGTTCCAAGCCGAAAATCAGCTATGTCGGCGGTGCGCGCGATTTGCAGGCGCGCGGGGGCAACGGCAACACAAGTTCCTTGGTCGCGGAAATGTTTCAAATGGAATGCCAGGCCTTTAAGGTCTTGTCGCAATCGCAAAACCCCGATGAAATCGCCAAGGCTGCAGACGTGTTGTGCGGCGCGCGTAACATTTTCGCGGTCGGCGTGCGGTCCATGTATCCGGTGGCTTTTTATTTTCACTATGCCTGTCGGATGTTCACCGACAACGTCCATCTCGTCGGTGGACATGGCGGCACATTTGCCGATCAATTGCGCGGCGTGCGTACGGGCGACGTGGTTTTGGCGACGAGTTTTTCGCCGTACACCCGCAACACCGTTCGGGCGGTCGATTACGCCTTGGATCACGGTGCGCGGGTTGTTGCGGTCACCGACAGCACGGTGTCGCCCATTACACGGGGCAAGGATACCGTGACGTTGGTGGTCGGTAAGGAAAGCCCATCGCTGTTTCATTCGATCGTTCCAGCCATGGCCGTGATCGAGGCGCTGGTGATGCTGATGATCGCACGCGGCGGCAGCGAAGCCATTTCAGCCCTGGAAGAAAGTGAAGAGCAACTCAACGGTTTCGACGCCTATTGGCTGGAAAAATCGACCCGGATACGTCGCTGATCCGTGCGCTCAGCCCGGCGTAGCGCTGTTTTTCTGGATCGGGACGGCGGACTCCTTTAGTCTTGGATACATCACATTTTTCCTCGTCGCGAGGCGCAAAAGGGGGAACGCTATGAAGCAGCTTTTGACGACTATCGTGGGCGGCGCATTGGCGATGGTGGTGCTTGCATTGCCCTTCGGCGGCACCGCCGATGCGCAAACCGCGGTGCGCTATGTCACCATCGGCACCGGCGGCGTGACGGGGGTCTATTATCCCGCAGGCGGCGCGGTTTGCCGCTTGGTCAATAAGGGACGGCGCAGCCACGGTATTCGCTGTTCGGTCGAAAGCACCAAGGGGTCTTCGTTCAACGTCGATGCCATGCGCACCGGCGATCTGGATTTCGGTGTGGTGCAGTCCGACGTTCAATACGCCGCCGTTCACGGCCAGGCCCCGTTCGAAATCATGGGCCCGTATCCCGATTTGAGGTCGGTGTTTAACTTGTACACGGAATCGTTCACCGTGCTGGCGCGCGCCGATGCTGACATCAAGGTCTTCGACGACCTCAAGGGCAAACGCGTCAATATCGGCAATCCCGGTTCGGGCCAACGCGCCACCTTGGAAATGCTGATGAATGTAAAGGGCTGGTCCGCCTCTGATTTTTCCGAGACCATGGAGCTGACGTCTGCGGAACAATCGCGCGCGCTGTGCAACGACAAGATCGATGCAATGGTGTTCATCGTCGGCCATCCCAACGCCTCGATCAAGGAAGCCTCGATCACATGCGCCACCCGCTTGGTCGAGGTGACGGGGCCCGATATCGAGAAACTGATCGCCGATAAGCCGTTCTTTCGTCTCTCGACAATCCCCGGCGGCATGTATTTGGGATCAGAACGCGACGCGCGGACATTCGGCGTCGGCGCAACGCTGGTGACGACGGCCAACACCCCCGAAAGCGTGGTTTATGAATTGGTCAAAGCGGTGTTTGAAAACATCGACGATTTTCGCATGCTGCATCCCGCGTTCGGGCGTTTGGAACCAGCCAAGATGATCAACCACGGCCTGTCGGCGCCTTTGCATCCAGGGGCGGAACGCTATTACCGAGAGGTGGGATTGCTGAAATGATCCGCTGAACGGAACACGAAAAGGCCGCCCTTCGCAACCGAAGGGCGGCCTTTTCAATGATGACGGTATCGCACTTAGACGCTGGTGGCGCCGTAGTAGAGGTTCACCGTGTGCTTGGCTTCAGCGAAGAACAGCCAGCGTTCGACGATGATGCCCAGCGAACACAGGCCCCACGCCAACACCACGCACGCCAGAGCGACGTATCCGCTTGCAAACATCGCCAACGCGGAAAACAACAGCGGCAGGGCGAAGCCCGTCAGATGGGAGATGACTCGCAGCTTGTCGGCATGCTTTTGCGCAACCTTGTAGCCCATTTCCTTCATCAGGTAGTTGGCTGAGGTATGCGGCAGTTCCAATACGCTAACGTCACCGGCAGCGTCGATGCCGATGGCGGAATTAACCGTCGGCAGACCCTTGGAGCGCTTGTTGAAGCTCCAATACATGGTCTTCAGACCCCAGCCCAACGCCAGCGTGACCACGGTCAGGCCTTGGATGTAGAGGTTGTCCACGCCGAACAGGTGGATCAGCACGCTCATCAGCACCGCGCCGCTCATTACCGACAGCAACAGATAGGACGGCACCGTCCAATCGTTGTGCCATTGGTGAATGGTGCGAAGCGACTTGTAGATCATTGCCGTGCAGATCACCGTCAGCCACGCCAAGATGGCGGACACGACACCGGCTACGGCCCACGGGCCGGTGGTGTCTTCGAACCACACCCAGCCAATGCCGAGCAGCCCGGCGGGGATGTAGGTCAGCACCGCCATCACACCTTCGCGCGCCAGCCAAGAAGACCGCCATTGGGTCATGGCGCGCCAGGCGCGTTCGGGACGGCCGAGGTGGAAGGTCGACGACAACAAACCGACGGTGACCAGTGCGAGCGCGAAGAACAGCCCGGCGAGGCCCATCCAGCGGTCCGAAGGCAACATGCCAGAAGCGCCGAGAATGCCCATCATGGCGAGCAGGCCGTAGCCCGCGCCGGAACAGGTGGTGAAAAAGATAACGGAAAAAGCGGGATGCATATCTGTCGTCCCCCCTTACTTCGAAAGCACTTTGTCGAGCCAGCCGAGGAAGCCGTCGGCCACGATGGGCTCCAGCTCCTCGGGCGCGCCGACATCAAAGCTGTCGACTTTACGTGCGCGCGGCGGCAAGTACTTGTTGGTGGGTTTATAACCGAGTTCCGGCATCAAGTCGCGGCCGTGACGGGCTGCGGTCAACTGGGAAACATCGGATTCCGGATCGTTGAGGTCGCCGAAGTGGCGCGCCCCGGTGGGGCAAGTCAGCACGCATGCGGGCTGGCGGTCTTCGGGTTCCAGGTTTTCGTTGTAGATGCGGTCGATGCACAAGGTGCACTTCTTCATCACCCCTTCGTCAGTGTCGAATTCACGCGCACCGTAAGGGCATGCCCAGCTGCACAGCTTGCAGCCGATGCACTTGTCGGTGTTGACCAGCACGATGCCGTCTTCGGACCTCTTGTACGACGCGCCCGTCGGGCACACCGTGACGCATGCGGCGTTGTCGCAATGCAGGCACGAACGCGGGAAGTTGATGGTCAGGTTCGGGCGATCGCCGCGTTTGACTTCGAACGAATGCACGCGGTTGAACCACACGCCGTCCGGCTCCGCGCCGTAAGGGTTGTAATCGGGCAGCGGTGCGGAATGCCCGCCGGTGTTCCATTCCTTACAGTTGGTGGCGCAGGCGTGACAGCCGACGCAGGTGTCCAAGTCGATGACCAGACCGAGCTTTTTCTTCGTGTGACTGGGTAGTGACGTCATGTTATTTGCCCTCCCGCTTTTTGCGGAAGGCCTCGCCATAGCGCGAAATCTTCGGGGTGTCGGGGAGCTGCGCGAACTTTTCGATGACCGGGAATTGCGGATAGCTTTCGCCGTATTGGCTCGGCTCGGCTTTCTCGATCTTCACGCGCAAGTCGAACCATGCGGCCTGACCGGTGATCGGGTCGGAGTTCGAATAGCGATAGCCATCGTCTTGTTGCGGCAACAGTTCCGAAATCAAGTGGTTGAGCAAGAAGCCTTCTTTCGCTTCGGAAGCGTCCTTGTCCAGGTTCCACGCACCGCGGCGCTTGCCGATGGCGTTCCAGGTCCACACCGTGTTGGGGTTGACGCCGTCGACGATCTTGATCTGACAGCGGATGCGCGCGTGATGGCTCGATACCCACACCCAATCGTCGTCGGTCGCACCGATTTTTTCGGCAACGTCTTGATGGATGAACAGACGGTTCTTGCCGGTGATCTGGCGCAGCCAGGTGTTTTGCGAACCCCACGAGTGATACATATGCATCGGGCGTTGGGTCAGCGCATGCAGATTGAATTCCTTGGTGTCGACCATGGATTCTTCGAACGGCTGATACCAGATCGGCAGCGGATCGAAGTACTTCAAGATGCGTTCCGCGTCGGCTTTCGGCGGCACGTTGTCACCGTGGCCTTCGGCAGCCAGGCGGAACTTCTGGAACACTTCCGAATAGAGTTGGAAGATGATTGGATCGCCGTTGGGCAACAGGCCCATGTCGGCGGACCAGTCCAGGTAGTTCTTGTTGGCCATCTTGAAATAGCGCTGATCGGGCGCGAATTCATGCTGCCAGAAGCTCTGGTTCTCGATGTATTTGTTGAGCTGGTTGGGGTTGACTTCGCCCTTGAGCGGCTTGTCGCCCTTTTCGCCACGCCAACCGCCGAGCATGCCGACACCCGGCGCGCGTTCGTGGTTGACCATGTAATCGGCCAGACCGCCCGGATACTTCGCCGTGCCGTCATCATTGGTCAGGCCCGGCAGGCCCAAGCGGTGGCCCAGGTCGATCAGCACGCTTTGGAAGCCGCGCACGTCACGGTCCGGTTCGACCACCGGGTAACGGATGGCGTCGGCGCACGCGTCGGCGTTGGAAATGGGACGGTCCAACAGCGAAATGCAGTCGTGGCGTTCCAGGTAGGTGGTGTCGGGCAAGACCAGATCTGCATACGGCACCATTTCGGAGAAATAGGCGTCCGAGTAGATGATGTTGGGGATCTTGTAATTGCCGTCTTCATCCTTGTCCGTCAGCATTTCAATGGTGCCGGCGGTGTTCATCGACGAGTTCCAGCTCATATTGGCCATGAACATCATTAAGGTGTCTATCTTGTACGGGTCACCCTTCCACGCGTTGTGGATCACCATGTGCATCATGCCGTGGCTGGAAATCGGGTGTTCCCAGCTGTACGCCTTGTCGATGCGGCGCGGGGTGCCGTCGTCTTCGACCAACAGGTCTTCGGGGCCGGTGGGGAAGCCCAGCGGCGCGCCTGGCAGCGGGGTGTTGGGGTTGACTTGTCCCGGTTTGCCGGTCGGTTTGATGCCCGGCGGAATATGCTTGGGATACGGCGCCTTGACGCGGAAACCGCCCGGCACTTCGACCGAGCCCAGCAACACTTGCAACACGTGCAGCATGCGACAAGTGTGAAAGCCGTTGGAGTGCGCCGAGATGCCGCGCATGGCGTGGAACGACACCGGGCGACCGATCATCTTGTCGTGCTTACGCCCGGTCCAATCGGTCCACTCCTGGTCGATCTCGATGGTTTCCTTGAACGCGACGTGGGCCAGTTCGGCGGCGATGCGCTTGATATCGGCGACTTTCAGACCGCAGACGTGGGCGACTTGTTCGGGGGCGTACTGAGAGTCGAGATAGCGCCTGGCCAAGATCTCGAAGCTCGGCACCGCCTTGCGGCCATCGGCCAGGGTGAACTCGCCTTTCAACGCAGGTCGTTCGACCTTGCCGGATTTGGCGTTGGCCAACGCGCCGGCGTCTTGGTCCCAGCACAGCGGATTGCCGTCTGCGTCGCGGGCGAACAGGCCATGGTCGGCGGCGCCGGGGTCTTGGATGACCAGCCAAGGCGAGTTGGTGTAACGGATCAGGTATTCGACGTCGACGTTGCCCGATTTCAGCAATTCGTGCACCAGCGACATGACGAACAGGCCGTCTGTACCGGGGCGGATGCCGACCCATTCATCGGCGATCGCACCGTAACCGGTGCGCACCGGGTTCACGGCGACGAATTTCGCGCCACGCTTTTTCAGCAGACCCAAACCCTTTTTGATCGGGTTGGAATCGTGATCTTCGGCGACGCCGAACATCATGAAGTATTTGGAATGGTGCCAATCGGGTTCGGCGAATTCCCAGAACGCGCCGCCGATGGTGTATAGGCCACCCGCAGCCATGTTCACCGAACAGAACCCGCCGTGCGCGGCGTAGTTCGGCGTGCCGAACTGGCTCGCCCACCACCCGGTGAGAGCCTGGGATTGATCGCGGCCGGTGAAAAATGCCAGCTTTTTGGGGTCGGTCGAACGAATGTTGCCGAGACGCTCGGAAGCGATTTGCAGGGCTTCGTCCCATTCGATTTCGACGAATTGGTTGGACCCGCGTTCGCCGACGCGCTTCAACGGCTTGGACAGCCGGGCAGGGGAATAGTGCTGCATGATGCCGCTGGAGCCCTTGCCGCACAGCACGCCACCGTTGACGGGGTGATTGCGGTTGCCTTGGATATAGCGGACCTTGCCCTCATCCAAATAAACTTTGATGCCGCAGCGGCACGCGCACATATAGCACGTGGTGTACTTCACTTCATCGCCCAGGCTCGGCGATAGATCGACGTTGTCGTCGGCGGCATTGGGGTCGTCCACGACGGTGGACGGCTTTTTAATTTCATTCATTCGACGTCTCCGCTCGGTCGTTGTTCACGACCTATAGCGTTCAGGGCCTTTTGCGCATCGGTTTTCGGCGCACGGGGCCCACAGCAAAGCCAGATCCCGGAATTGGGGGTTCAATTATTTTTGTGCAGCGCACCCAAAAAGCGCGCTATTTTTGTGCGTTTGCGAACTGTTTGCGGCCCGCAAAGCATTCCGGATCATATATAATGAAATGGTTATATAAGGGAAACCTAAAAAATAAAAACCGCCCGAATTTAACCATTATTGGCCGATATTTTGCCTGTGCAGGTGTTATTCCCACCCTCAGGCGAAGCTCCGTTGCCCGAAAGTGTAGCAGCCCTAGGTTAGAATCGGTCTGGTTATTTTTCCGGCCCGTCCCCTTCGAGCTTTTGAGCAATCTGCGTCTTGCGGGAAAGAGGGATTAGACGGTAGCTTGCGGCGATGAAATATTCCGACAAATACCCAGCCCCAAACGGCGATGAACCGCAGCTGCCGCCGACGCGCAAATTTTTGGGGTTGCACCCGTTGGTGTGGATCTTTCTGGCCGTGTTATCCATAGCCGTGTTCGCCGCTGTCGATCATTTGGAAGATGCCGATTGGGACGCGCTGAGCGTGTTCGACACCAATCACGATGACGATTCGCATGACGACTAGCTCTTCAGAGATTTCAACTGGGCAATGATCGAATTGTCCACCAGCTTGGGCGCGATGCGTTGGATCAGCACGAACAAACGTTCGGCGCCTTTGGGATAGCTGGAACGCGCGCCGCGCCGGATCGCATCGGCGATGTTTTGCGCCACCTTTTCGGGTTCGTCCAGTTTCATTTTCATTGGTTCGATCAGATGTTCGAACGCGCCCGTCGCACCGGTTTTGGCGGCACGCGGCGCGATATAGGTCACCGTGATGTTTTTCGGCGCCAGTTCGCGTCGCAAGGCGTCCGACAAGCCGCGCACGCCGAATTTGCTGGCCGAATAGCCCGCAAACAACGGAAACGCGATGTCGCCGAACATGGACCCCACGTTGACGATGGTCGGGCAGTCGGATTTCTCCAGGGTCGGCAGAACGTCGCGCACCAACAGCATCGGCGCCAGCAGGTTGACCCGCACCATCAGTTCCAATGCGGCGTCTTCGGCTTTGGCCAAAGGCCCCACCGCGACGACGCCGGCATTGTTGACCAACGCGTCGATGCCGCCGAAGGCCTCAACGGCGGTGGCGATGATGGCCTGGCGGGTCTCGTTCTTGGTGATGTCGCCGGTCACGCAACGGGCGTGACCGGGGTGGTCGAGTGCGGCCTGGGTGGTTTGCAAGCCGTCGGCATTGAGGTCCGCCAACACCAGCCTGGCCCCTTGTTTTGACAAATTTTGCGCCAGCGCCCGCCCGATCCCGGAACCGGCACCGGTTACCACAAACACTTTACCGTCGATGATCATGCGCTTGCCCCTTGGTTCGCGGCCGGGGCGAGCAGTTCTTCACCCAGTTCGCGGAACATGTTGCCGAACAGTTTGTAGAAGTCCTTGGCCGCAGCGATGATGGTGTTTTCGATTTCCGTATCGTTCAGGCCGTTTACCAGATCTTCGAAAAAGCGCACGTGTTCCATGTCCAATGCACCGTGACTGGTGAGGTACGAAAACGCGTTGGGCGGGGTGTCGCCAAAACCCGCGCGGATCGCGCCTGCGGCGCGTTCTGCCAGTTCCACCGACATGCCTTCCAGCACATGCACCATGCCGAGCAGGGCATAAGGGCTTTCTTTTTCGACCAAGTAATAGGCGTGACTGATCATCACCCGGCAGGCAAAACCGCCACGGCCGTTGCGCACCGCTTCGCTGTCCGCGCCAAGCGCCTTGATGTCATCCAAAATCCATTCGTCGTGACCGGATTCTTCTGCGATGTATTCGGCCAACGCGTTGGCGTAGGCTTCGTCGCCGACACCGCAGTCTTCCAAGGCGCATTCCAGCAACGGCACGGTGAAGCGCACATGGTGGTAAGCCTGGGTAAGGTACTTTGCGTAGAGCTCTTTGGTCACGCCTTGACTGATAGCAGTCTGGATCACGCTGATGGAACGGAAGTCTTCGCGTTCAGACTGGGTTTCGGTGACAAGGCGGTCAAAAAAAGTCATGTTCGGTTCCTCAAGTCTTCACGCGGCGTTCTGGCGGGCGGCCCACTTTTGGGCGAAATCCAAGCATTGGGCGCGGCGTGCATCTCCCAACGGTGTCAGCAATTGGTGCTCTGCCACGTCCGTCCGATTGATGATGGCAGTGTGATCGGGGCGGGCGTAATCGGGCAGTTTGGCGTATTGAGTTTGCAAAAATGTGTCGAGGGCGAGTGCCGTGTCGGGTGTGGACGCCGATGCGAGGACGATCAGCACCAAGCCGTGCCCATCGACCTGTGTAAGCACGGCCTTGGCAACGGTGGGGTTGGCCTCGCACAGCCCTTCGACCCATTCGGGGCTGATGTTGCGCCCCGCCGGGGTGACGATCAGGTTGTCCTTGCGACCCATGATGCGTAGCGCGCCCTCAGCCGTGAATACGCCCAAATCGCCGGTGCGCCAAACGCCATTGGGGTCGACGTCGTGCCCCAGGTAGCCGCTCATCACGGTATCGCCGTGAACGACGATTTCACCGTCGTCCAGCGTCACGCTCAAACCGGGGATCGGTTCGCCGACGCTGCCAGCGACACGCCGTCCGGGGCGGTTGACGCTGACCACCGAACAGCATTCCGATAGGCCGTAACCTTCGTGCACCGGTACGCCCAAATGCCACGCGGATTGAGCCAGGTCGCTGTTCACCGGCGCGCCGCCGACAGCGACGAAGCGCAGCGATCCAGGTGCTGTTTTACCCGTTGCCGCAAGGGTTTTGACCCATGCGTCCAGCAAGCCGGGAACCAGCACACTGGCGGTGGCCCCTTGATGGTCGAAAGCGGTTTCAAAGGCGTTGACCAACGCCATGGTGTCGCCTTGCAAAGCCGCCATCATGGCGTTCGGCGCGATGGTCACCGGTGCGCCGGCCAAAATCGGCAGGGCGATCGCCGCGATCTGTTCCAGCAGCAGAGAAAACGGCAACACCGACAGGTAACGATCTTTCTCGCTCGCGCCGCTGGCGGCCAACAAGCCCTTGGCGCTGGCGGCGATTTGCCGGTCGCCCAGGCGCACGCCTTTGGGCGCGCCGGTGGTGCCGGATGTATAGATGATGCGTCCCGCGTCGCGACCGCGGTTATTCTCTTCGCGCAGCGCGGCGGTGGGACCGTCGAGGTGCACGGCGGTGACCGGCAGGCCCAGCGCATTTGCGGATGCTGCAATGTCGGCATTGGTCAAGATGTGTCCGACCTCGGCGTTGGCCAAGACGTGACGCATCTGGTCCGGGGAAAAGAACGTCGGCAGGGGTACCATGGTCTTGCCCGCGCAGGCCACGGCCAAATCGGCGATCACCCATTCCAGGCCGTTGGACGCGTAGATGGCGATCACGTTACTGTCGAGCGCCGTCAGGTCTTGGGCCAGTCCGCCAACGCGCGCGGCGAGTTCAGCGTAGGTGAGGGAAAGGTCGTCTTGTAAAAAGGCGCGGTCTTGGGGGCGGGCTTCGCTGTGGCGGTGGAGGGCGGCGAGGACCTCAAACACGTACCGCCTCCTCCCGCAGGGGAACGGGTGCGGATTTGCCACCGCCGACATGGCCGACATCGCTAGCGGGCAGGGACACGAACGCGTCGTGGATCGCGACCACGCGCGGGTTGGTGGCGTAATACAGCCCCCAGTCCTGCGGGTTTTTCACTTTGTCGATACGCGCCGGCGCCAACTCATGGGCCGGAACGCCGACGCGTTTGAGCATCATGTGCAGACGTTCCGTCACGGTGAAAAAGGCGAAGCGCACATTGACGTTGCGCAGATGTCCGGTGATGCCCGCCATCAACGCCAACGAAGCGTGCGGATGGCTGGCGGCCAAGGTCGTGACCTCGGCGATTTCATTGCGGGCGGCGGGCGGGCGCCAATAGTCGGACAACAAGTCTTCGATGGGGCGGTCGAGATAGATTTCGGAAAAGAAATCATTGCCGATGCGCAGTCCCGCAGCGGCGAGATAGCCGCCGTTTTCGCTCGGAAGCGCGATCATCAATTCGGCGAAGGTTTCGATTTTCGCGCCGTATTCCCGGTCATAGACGCCGCGCACCAAGGCCTCGACCGCGGCACGGTCAGGGTGGTCGGGGGAGATCAGAACGGGAAGCAACGCCGGTTTCATGAGTTCGCAACCTTCATTATTTTTATCGTCGAGGGACAACGGTTGGCGGTCGAAAATAATTCACGTCAATTTGAATAAAATTCTATTTTAAGGCGTAGACGATTTCTGATCCGGTTTTGTCGGGAAAGCGAACCCGCACCAGATCGCCCGCACCGCTGAACCACAGTTCGCGGGTCAGTTCGCCGGTGATGGAATAGTGTTGCGCTTCGATCTTCGCGCCGCCCGCTTCGACTTCCTCGGCACCCAAATCTTCGACCTTGATGTTCATCAACGTGCCGTCGAGCGTGTTGAGCACCGCGCTTTGTTTGACGATGTCTTGTTTCCACAGGCTGGCGGGGATCACGGTCGGCGCGGCGTTCTGGCGTCGGTCTTGGCCTGCGACCACGCTGTCGGCGGTCAATGTGTCGCCTTGAGCTTTGACGTTGAGCGACTTGGCGGTGCCGTCGTCGTCGGTGGTGGAGTTGAGCTGAACCAACTTGCCGTTTTTCCATACTTCCTTGGAGGCATGGATGAATTTGTATGCCGTCATGAACAGCACTTTGACTTCGATGTCGGTGTTGACCTCGACCAGGGTTTCGTCGCCGTGCTCGGAAATAGCGTAGCTGTGGGTGCCGATGTTTGAGCCATCACGCAGAACGGTGAACGCAAGGGTTTTGTTCGCGGCATGTGCTTGCCAAGTGGCGGTGGCGACCACGGCGGCCATCGCAAACGCAACGGAGCGGATCAAGGTCTTCATGAAAAATATCCCCACACATTTTTTCGATTCTGGTGAGGAGCATACGGGTGACAATCTGAACCCGTGCTGAATGTATTTGTGTGATCTAAACGGGAGTTAGGGGGGACAGCGGTATAGCACCGACAGTCCGCCCGAGAGCGTGTCCCAGGGGGTGTATTTAGCGAAATGCGGGCGTTTTGAGATCCAGGCGTGAAAGGTTTTGCGTACCTCTTCTGGTGGAGTTCCAGGAGGAACGCAGGAAATAAAACCAGAAACTTTTTCGCCCCGGTTGTGGCGCGCCAGCATCGCTTCGATCAGCTCTTCGCACACCGGCCAATCGGGTTTTTTCTTTGATTTCGTAAAACACTGAACGTGGCGCGGATCGCTGGACACTTGCTCGAGAGCAGCAGCTTGAGCCAATGCGTGGGACGCGATGCTCATGGCGATAACGATGACGATAATGCGGTTCATATCGACAGCATATCGTAATGCCTTCGCATTTCTATATTTTTTGGGCACAATGAGAGCGGAATATGTCTGTATGGTCGGTGGTGGAGCCAAAATGTTTTATTCGAACATGCTTTCACGTCTTGGATGGACAAGTCTCGTAGCGGCTGCCTTCGCGACACCGGCCTGGGCTCAGATGGGGGCTCAGATGGGGGCGCAACAAGCGCCTGAGCAAATGGCGCAACTGGAAACCATGGCATCGATGATCGAACTGGGCATGCTGGTTTTCTTCGTGTTGCTGTTTGGCGCGATCTTGCTGATTGCTCGGCGCAATATGAAGGGCTGGGATCAGCCGCTTTCGTGGGTGTGGTTTTCGCTTTCCGGACGCCTGAACCGCAAAGCCTATTGGCTCAAAGGCGTGCTGCTGATGTCGCTGATCGGCTTCGGTGTACAGATGTTCGGCGTCTTGATCGGTCTGCTGTCGGGGACGTCGGGGCTTGGCGCGATCCTTGGTGCCAGTGCGGCGTTGCTCGTGCTGTTGCCGCTGTTGGTGTTCAATTTTTGGGTCAGCTTGGCGATCAGCGTCAAACGCGCCCATGATTTGGGTCATTCGGGCTGGTGGTTGCTGTTGTTTTTGGTGCCGATCTACAACCTGTGGATGGCCATCGTGATGGGATTTTTTCGCGGCACCCCGGGCCCCAACGATTACGGTCCCGATCCCATCGACCCGATCAACGATTACATCGATGAGATGACCGGCGGCGCGCAAGACGACGGCGATGGGCAAGCGTCCGCGCCTTCACACCCCAACCCGCGTCCGCCCCAAGGTGGCGACGATGCGCCCCAGGGCTTCGGTGGGCGAAAGTTTGCCAAGCCGGAGGCACCAGCCGAGACGCAGCCCGAGGCCGATTTCACGCCGGTTGATTTGTCCGGCGGTGCGGACAATCTCGATGTCATCAAGCGCCGTCTCGGCGACGACATCATGCGTCCGATCAAGCGCAAAGGCGGCGGCGGTCGCGAGCCCGTAGGCTAAGGTGCGGGATGCCAAACCGCAGCCCCGTTCACCGGCCATCCGCTTTGCCGCCAGAATTACCCGGCAAGCAGCCTGCCGAGTTGCCCATCGAACTGCGTGGCTGGAACTGGGGGGCGTTTTTTCTCAACTGGGTGTGGGGGATCGCACACAACACGCCGATTGCGCTGTTGATGTTCGTGCCCGGCGTCAACATCGTGATGCTGTTCGTGTTGGGGGCGAAGGGCAACGCCTGGGCCTGGGCCAACAACACATGGCGCGACGTCGAACATTTCAAGCGCACCCAGCGCCTATGGGCGCGGGTCGGGTGGGGCGCGTTTATCGGCATTCCACTGATGTTTGCTGCGATGTTCGCTCTTGTCACGATGCTGTTCACCAGCAGCGACGCCTATCGCCTGACCGTGGACGCGGTGCGCGATCACCCGGCGCTGGAACGGCGGTTGGGGTTGCCGGTCGAACCGTCGACTTGGTGGACCACGGGCAACATTCAAACCACCAACGATGAAGGCTGGGCGGAGCTGAGCTTCGACGTGCAAGGCCCCAGGGGGGATGGCACGGTGTTCGTCTATTTAGATAAACGTGGTGGCGTGTGGACCATCCGCCAGCTCAATGTGTTGACCGAAGACGGCGAACGCATCGTGCTGGTGGAGCCGGCAGATGCCATTTAGGTGTTTTCCACCACCACGCCGATGAACGCTTCGGCGAAGTCTTTAAGCTTTGCCGCGCCGACGCCGTGAATATCGGCGAAGGCGGTCTCGTTGCGGGGCTTTTTGCGCGCCATGTCTTCCAAGGTGCGATCGGAAAAGATCATGTAGGCGGGGACTTCGCGTTCCATCGCCAGATGGGTGCGCAGGTTTTTCAACTCCGTTAGCAACTTGGCGTCGTCCGGGTTCAGGTCGGCGGGAGGCTCGGCCCGTCCGCCGCGGCTTTTCTTTTTCGCCGGTTTGTGCACCAAATCTTTGCGGTAGCGGAAAGTTTCCTCACCCTTGAGCAACGCTTGGCCTTTGGGCGAAAGGCTTAATCCACCATGGCCGGTGACGTCGATCTTGAGAAAGCCGCCGGCGACCAGTTGGCGCACGATGGAACGCCACGCATCCTTGGAAATGTCCGCACCTTGGCCGTGTTCAGGCAATTGGTCGTGGCCGGTCTGGCGCATTTTTTCCGTGTCCGCACCGCGCACGATGTCGATCAGGTGCGCTTGGCCGTACATCTGCCCGGTGGCGACGCACGCCGACAGCAAGGCTTGCACGGTGTCGCTGCCTTCGACCATTTCCGGGGGGGTGAGGCACATGTCGCAGTTGCCGCACGGCGCGATGGTGTCGTTGAAATATTCCAACAGCGCCTGGCGGCGGCAACTGGGCGCTTCGCAGTACGCGATCAGCGCGTCCAGGCGCTTGTGTTCGCGGCGCTTGTGATCGGGGTCGCTGTCTTCTTGTTCGATAAACATACGGCGCATGCGCACGTCGTCGAGACCGTAGAACATGTGCGCCACGGCGGGCTTGCCGTCACGACCAGCGCGGCCGATTTCTTGGTAGTAGGCCTCGACGTTGCCGGGCATGTCGGTGTGGCAGACGAAGCGCACGTCGGGCTTGTCGATGCCCATGCCGAACGCAATGGTGGCGACGATCACGACGCCGGGCTCCATCATGAAGATTTGCTGATTTTGCGCGCGCATTTGCGCCGACAGACCGGCGTGGTAGGCCAAGGCGCGGATCCCGTTTTCGTTCAGCATCGCCGCCGTTTTTTCGGTCTTGGCCCGCGACAGGCAATAGACGATGCCGCTTTCGCCTTCGAAGTCCTTGATGACGTTGAGCAATTGACGCTTGGCGTCGGTGCGGATTTCGACGCTGAGACGAATGTTGGGGCGATCGAAACCGGACACGAACGCACGCCCCTGGCCGCCGAACAGCTTGGCGGCGATGTCTTCTTGGGTGGCGCTGTCGGCGGTGGCGGTGAGCGCGGCGATGGGTACGCCGGGGAAATGGTCCTTGAGGCGCGACAAGGCCTCGTATTCGGGACGAAACGACGGCCCCCAGCGCGAAAGGCAGTGGGCCTCGTCGATGGCGATCAGGCTCACCGGCAGCTTCGTCAGCGCATCCAGCATGCGCTCCGTCATCAGCCGTTCGGGGGCCAGATACAGCAACCGGGTTTTCCCCGCCGCGACGCGTCGCCAGGCGTCGACGTTGATGGTGCGATCGCGCGACGAATTGATGGTTTCGGCGGCCACGCCAGCCAGTTTCAACGCCGCGACCTGGTCTTCCATCAGTGCCACCAACGGCGACACCACGATGGTCAGACCGCCTTTGACCAACGCCGGGATTTGAAAGCACAGCGATTTGCCTGAGCCTGTTGGCATCACCGCCAGGGCGTTTTCGCCCGAAAGCAAGGCATCGACCACTTCGGCTTGGCCGGGGCGGAAGCTGTCGTATCCGAAAACGTTTTTGAGAATCTGGTTGGGCATGGGGGGACTATACCCCGTCGGTGTGAAATTCGAGAGCCTTTGAGAGGGTTCATTTGAAATTGCGCGTTCAGTATGCGTTCATAAGCAAATGGTATCGTTATAAATCAACGCGATTTAAGGGGCTTGTTCGATGAAGAGCATCATGGTTTCGCTCGGTGTGGTGTGCGTCTTGGCATTGAGCGGCTGCGAGAGCGCCCAGAATCTGCAAAGCAAGGACGCAGATTTGGCGCGCGACATCCTTGCCAAGCACTGCGTGGTCGGGCTGGTGCAGATGGGTAAGCAGTCCAGACAACAGCCGGTGCGCGAAGGCGTTGTCAGCAATCGCAATGACGCCTTGTCGCTGAATCAGCGCCAAAAGGTGCGCCGCGACGAGATCACCATCTACAGTATCGAGGATTTGCTGGACGGCTGGGTGGTCGTCGATGCTTCGGGGCAGGGGGTTCGCGACAACCTTTATTTCAACCGACATACCGCAGAATTCGTCTGCTCGACGGACGAATGGCGCTATGGGCGCAGTGATTCGATGACCCGCGCCTTCGAGATCACGCCGCTGATCTTGCGCAATGGCGGAGCTTGGACGCCCAAATAGGTAACCCAAATTATATCGATGGATGTGAAGGATATGGTGTCGGCTGCAGAGCTTCCCCAGCAGTGGAAAAAAACTTACATTTCCATTCAGCCTCCCCGGAACATGCCAGTAAGGTCATGCGTTTGGGCTGGGGTGCTGCAATCCCTCAACAATATCCTTCATGATGTAGACGATTTCATCCACCACGATTGGCTTGGTCAGATAGCGGCGGAATCCGGCCGCGATACCTTTTTCAATGTCCTTGGGCATCGCGTTTGCGCTTAACGCGATCACGGGGATGTTTTTGATTTCCGACAGGCTCTGTAGTTTCGCGAGCGCTTCGTAGCCGTTCATGCCTGGCAGGTTGATGTCCATGATGATCAGGTCGGGTTTTTGCGTTCTGGCCATCTCGATGCCCAATTCAGCGTTGTGGGCCGAGATCATGGAAAGTCCTTCAACCTGTTGGACGATCATCTCCATCAAGCTCAGGTTTGCCGGATTGTCCTCGACATACAGAACGGTTCCGTCGATGCCGGGTAAATAGGCATCTTTACGTTCTGCATCTAACTCCTCTTCATCCGTCATTTGCACGAGCTTTGCCTCCGAGCATGGTAGTTCCAACCAAAAAGTGGACCCTTGTCCCACTTCGCTCACAACGCCGATATGACCGTCCATTCTTTCGATCAACTGCTTGGTAATTGTGAGGCCAATGCCGGTACCCTCAATTTCCGTGTTCTCAGCATCCAGCCGGTTGAACGGCTTGAACAGTTCTTCGTATTTTTCTTCCGGGATGCCTTCGCCTGTGTCGGTCACGGAGATGTGCAGCATACCATCCAGGGTTTCGTGACAATCCAAGGTGACCGAGCCGTTCTCCTTGTTGTATTTGACGGCGTTCGACATCAGGTTCAACAACGATTGCTTGAAGCGGGTATGATCGACACGAATATCCTTGTTGGTTTGAAAACCCTCGCCGACAATTTGCCGAATGCCGCGCTTATCCGCCAACGTTTGCGTGAGCGACAGGCACTCGTTGAGAACGGTTTTGACGGATACGTTCTCAATGGAAAGCTGCACTTTGCCGGCCTCGATCTTCGCAAGATCCAAGACATCGTTGATCAGATTAAGCAGGTGCTGCCCACCACTCATGATTTGTTTGACGGAATCCTTTTGCGCCGGGGTCAGTGGTTCTTTGGGGTTGTAATCCAACAGTTGCCCAAATCCCAAAATGGCGTTTAAGGGCGTGCGCAATTCGTGGCTCATCGACGATAGAAATTCGGATTTGGCGTGATTGGCGGCTTCCGCATCCTCTTTCGCTTGCCTCAGCTCACGCGCATCGTATCGCCTGGAAATACCAATGCTGAGCACATCGCTGACCCGGCGCAAAAACTGCACGTCATTCTCTTGCTTTTGGTAACCATGCGGCAAGTACAGCGTAATCATGCCCAGCACGGTTTCTTCCTGAAGAAGCGGAACGATGTAGTGGCCGTGTGGCTCAATCCCGTCAAAACTGATGTCATGGCGGTCATCGATGCAATCGGCGTGCATAATCTCTCGACTTACAGCCGCCCGTCCGCAGAGGCAATAACCGAAGGGGACTTTGGCGCACAGCGACATAAGCTGAGGGTGCAATTTATAACCCGCGATCAACTCCAAACCATCGCCTGCGCCTTGTTCGGTGGTCAGAAAAATTCCACCCTGGTGCAGCAATGTCAGCCACGGCACATCATTGATCAGGGAACTGATCGCTTTATTCAGGTACTCTTCCATCGACACCGTCGCGAGAGATAATCGCATCAAGTTTTCGAGCACTTTTTCCTGTGCCGCGTCCAGTTCCGCCTGGGTGCGGGTGGCGATCAAATCGGCGTCAATTTTTTTCCGCTCGGTGATGTCCTCCTTGATGGCCATGAAGTTGGTGATGGTTCCGTCTTCCGCCCTGATCGGGGAAATGCTGGCTGCCTCCCAATAGTGTGTTCCATCCTTGCGCTTGTTATGAAATTCGCCGCGCCATTCCTTACCGGCAAGAATGGTATCCCACAGTTCTTGATATTCTCCGGGTAGCTTGTCGCCGGATTTGAGGATTCTCGGATTTTGGCCGATGGCTTCTTCTGCGCTGTAGCCTGTCGTTTGCGTGAACTTCGGATTGACGTATTCGATATTGCCCAATCTGTCCGTAATCACCACGGTGACCGGGCTTTGCTGCACCGCGCGCGACATCTTGCGCATTTCGTCTTCACTGCGCATGCGTTCGGAAATTTCATGGTTGAGAACTTTGATGGTCTCAAGGTGTTTGCCCAAAATAACTGCGGCCAACGCCAATGCCACGGCCAGGGCAGTGATCGTGCCAATGCCGATGGCCAATACGGTTGGGGAAATCCCGGGTGTAGAGGCGGTCGTTTCTCCAACCGGAATGAAGTAGGCGGCTTCCATCGCAATGTAGTGCATGCCCGAAATCGAGAGGCCCATCAGCAGTGCGCTGAGAAACAGCACGCTCCAATCGGGAATGTCGGGGAATTGACGATGCAAACCGATCTTGGCGTACAACGACAGCATCGCCAATAATATGCTAAACACGATCGATACGGCAAAGATGGTCGGGGAGTAATAGATCACGGCATCCAGGCGCATGGCCGCCATCCCGGCATAGTGCATCGTGCCAATGCCGCTGCCCATCAGCACGCCCCCCATCAAGAGCGAGGAGAGTGTGGTTCTCTTGAGACCAATGACCCACAACGCCACGGCGCTGGCGAGGATCCCGGGAAACATGGACAGCAAGGTTGTGACGGGGTCATAGGTGATGCCGCAGGGGAGGCTGAACGCCAGCATGCCGATGAAATGCATAGCCCATACGCCACCGCCCAACGCCAATGCACCCGGACACAACCACACGATTTTCATGCTAAGCGACTGGGCATTGCGGATGCGATCCGCCAACTGCAGCGCCATGAACGAGGCAAATACGGCGGTTAACACGGACAGTATGACAAGAGGAATGCTGTATTCGCTGTGGAAGGCAAGCGATAGATCTTGAGTGGGGTCTAAAAACTGTAGATAGCTTCCCATGTCAAAATATATCCCGTTTGGTTCTTTATTGCGGTCACGTCAGGCTCTTGTATCCATGGTGCGCCTAGCGCTTCGATTGTACTCCGTCATTGATGATTGTGGGTACCGCGTTCACGGCGATGAGAGATATTTTCCACTCTGCAGAACCGATGCCTCAAACGGTTAATCCATGTGAGCTAGCGTAGACCGTTTTGCATTTGATGCCGATGTACATGGTTGCTTTTCCATGCCTTTGCTTCCCGAAGAACGGTGACCTCGGATTACATCAGACATTCACGCCGCAACATAACTCGAATGAGACGGTTCCAGTTGTTCGTCGGTGCCTTGAACATCACGTCAATTGCCCCGTCGTGGCGTTGCACAACTTGCCCACAGAGCTTCACCGGAACCTGCTTGCCCATTAGGTTGACGAAGATCGTGAATTTAAACTCTTCGCCTTGGATGCAGGTTTCGTCCTCCACGTGGATACAGGCGAATGAATCGGTGAACGTGGCAAGTTGAGCTGTGCTGCCATTGATTTCCACATGGGGATTGATGAACGACATGATGGCTTCCTCTCGAGATTTTGTTTCGGATGGTTAATGGTGTGAAAGCAAAGAGTGCGCCAGCTTGTCGAAGGCGCTTAATGCATTGAAAGCGCGTGACAAAAACATTTTCGGCAAGGGGGCTGGAGAGCCGTGTTTTGCAAAATGAAACGCAAAACGCCAATTTTTTTTGTGAAATTGAGTTTTCAAATATCGACGAAACCGACCGGTCGTCGGAATGGTGGATAGCAGAAGTGTGTTTAGGTTATGACCTTTAACATTCAGGCCATTTAAATGTTACTGTCGAGTCGCGTGTCAGCTCATCCATACTTTTTAAGATGCTTTTAAACCCAAATCCATTCGAACCAGTGAAACTGTAGGATGCGGTGTTGCCGCCCGGCGTTTTGTATAAGTAGGGGGCGTAGATTATGTGGTTGTCATCGAAAATAGCAGAAAAACAAAATGGAATTTCATGGTGAGATAACAGGCTTATTGAGCCTTTAGCAGCTTGTGAAGCAGCTTCAATTTCCGAGCACATGCTTTGTAGGGTCGAAATGACAAATTCTGCTTCATCTTTGTATATCGTTTCCGAATGCCCTTCACCCTCTCTTTTTGTTAAGAATACAGAGTTTTTATCTGGAGTCAGGAGAGTAATGTTGACACCGCGAATTAGGGCGGATTTGATTTCATCATAATGATGGTGAATGGTGTTCTTTCCCGTCATGGATGAAATGAAAATACTGCCCTTGGATTCGGATATGTAATGTTCTAAATTCTCATTCATTCTCTTTTTATTTAATTTAGACAATCCAGATTCTTTAAGTATTTCCCCTACTCCGATTTTATCAAATACTAAATCAATAATATCTCTACGAATTATTTGGTCGACAAGAATCGCAATTACAGTTGTCGAAATTAAGCTTACCAAAACTGTTCTAAAATAAGATAAGATGACTTGGCTGCTGACATATGTTTCGATCATTATAAGGGCTGCTGAAACAAAAATTAGTGCAAATATTCCAGCCGCAAGTAACTTATATTTTATTTTGAACCACATCATGTCACTCCCAGTGATAACTCAATGAGTTGATTGTGTGTATACAATTGAAGGTAGCGTGAGTGTGTGGGGGGGGCAAGTAGGTTTTATTTCAGCAGTGCTGTCTATTTTCACAGCAATAGAGGCGGCACTTGAAAAAATGGGGTTACCCATGAAGGAGGCCCCGATTGAAGTGGTGCCGGCTGCAGGATTTGAACCCGCGACCCCCTGATTACAAATCAGGTGCTCTACCAACTGAGCTAAGCCGGCACATGTTTCAAGACCCGGATCATATACCCCCGCCTTGGGTCGACTGCAAGCGCGGGCTTTACCTAAAAGGCCATGCGCGGGTTATACTGCGTGCGTTCTCAAATACGCAGGTGACGATATGACCCGGACTTCCCCTTTTCACGACATTCGCGCGTGCGTGTTCGACGCCTACGGCACGCTGCTCGACGTCAATGCGGCGGCGGCGCGGTGCCGCGACGCGCTGGGCGACAAGGCCGGGCCGCTGGCGGAACTGTGGCGCGCCAAGCAGTTGCAATACACGTGGCTGTCGAGCCTCATGGGGCGGCATCGCGATTTCTACGAGATCACCGCCATGGCGCTGGATTTCGCCATGGATACGCTCGATCTGCACGCGCGGGACCTGCGCGACAAGCTGATGGCGCTTTACGAAATCTTGGATGCCTATCCGGAGGTGCCGGGCATGCTCGACACCCTCAACCGCGCGGGGATGAAAACCGCGATTCTCTCCAACGGCTCGCCCAAGATGCTCGCCACCGCAGTCCAGGCGGCGGGGTTGGAAAACAGCCTCAACGAAGTCATTTCGATCGAGGACGCGGGCATCTACAAACCGTCACCCAGCGTCTACCAATTGGCGGTCGATCAGCTCGGCGTGGCGCGCGAACACATCTGCTTCGTCTCTTCCAACGGCTGGGACGCCACCGGCGCGGCGGCTTTCGGTTTTCAGGTCGCGTGGGTCAATCGCAGCGGCCAAAAGCCGGAAACCCTGGGCTTTCCGCCTAAGGCGGAGATCAAGGATCTGACGGGTCTGGCTGGTCTGGTGCTGCCCACGCCTTAAACCGCGGAAACCATGCGGGGACATTGGCCTTATAGGTGGCGTAGGCGTCACCGAAGCGGGCTTGCAGGCCGCGTTCTTCGATCAGGTGCACGTAGGCGACGATCACGGTTGCGACCATGGCGAACCAGATGCCGATGGCGTGCGACGCGATCAGCAGGGCTTCGCCGCCGAGCATCAGCAGCATGCCGAGGATCATCGGGTTGCGCACATATGCATAAAGCCCGCTGGTGACGAGTTTTTTAGGTGGGGCCCAGGGTGCGGGCGTGCCGTGACCGGTGACGACGAATTGCGCGGCGCAGGTGCCCATCAACACCAACCCGCCCGGCAGCATCACCTTGGCGAACCAATAGCGCACCAGGGTCGGATTGGGCAGTTCGATGGGATAGAGCCACACCAAGATGCCCGGCACCAGCAACAACACCACGCCGGGCAGCAACAATCCGCCGAGAATGAGGTGTAAAGCCGTCTTCATGCGGGATTAGCCGTTCGATTGCTGGAACTGATACAGCGCGATGGCGGCGGCGTTGGAAAGATTGAGGCTTTCCACCGCGTCGGTCATGGGGATTTTTACCAGCAAGTCGCAGGTTTCGCGGGTCAGGCGGCGCAAACCGGCCCCTTCCGCGCCCATCACGATGGCGTTTCGGCCCTGCAGGGTCTTGGCCGACAGATAGTCGTCGGCGTGGCCGTCGAAACCCACACACCAGAACTCGGCGGCTTTGAGCTGGTCGAGCGTGCGCGCAAGGTTGGTGACCTTGATGTAGGGCAGGCGTTCCACCGCGCCGGACGCGGCCTTGGCCAACGCGCCGGTGATGTCGGGGGCGTGCTTGTCCTGGACCACCACCGCCAGTGCGCCGAACGCGGCGGCGGAACGCATCACCGCGCCGATGTTGCGCGGGTCGGTGGCCTGGTCGAGCACCACGATGCAGGCGCTGGAAAGGCCCTGGGCGTCCTCGATCACGTCTTCGATCTGGGGATGGGGCAGGGGCGTGGTTTCGATGCAGATGCCCTGGTGCACGGCGTCGCGCGGCAGCAAGTCGTTGATGTCGCGGCGGTCGCGCCATTCGATTTGCGGACGCGGCGTCTGGCAGGCCTCGAACGCGGCATTGGCGGCGTCGCACACCGGAATTTCCAATTCGTCGGCGCTTTGCGTCGCCAGCACGATACGGCGCACGTCGCGTTCCGGATTCGCCAATGCGGCTAGGCACGCGTGCGCGCCGTAGAGCCACAGCTCTCCGCCTTTGTTGGAGCGTTTGAAGGTCTCGCCGACGCCGTCAGGAGAGGCGAAATCGTGGGTGGGCCGCCCGGAGCGACCGTGTTTTTTGCGCTTAGCCATGGCAGCTTGTATCATTTCAAAGCCACGCTTGTCAGCGCCCTTTTCAGCGCTGAGGAGCGGGACGAAAAAAAACTTTGCCCGCAAGGCTCATTCGCCTGTTGACACAGCCTTGTAATTGTTCATATTGCGCACCGTCCGGACCGTCGGTAATCCGGCGTGCATCCTTGTGGATATGGAGGGGTGCCCGAGTGGCTAAAGGGGGCGGACTGTAAATCCGCTGACGTATGTCTACGTTGGTTCGAATCCAACCCCCTCCACCATCCTCATGCACGCACGTTACCGAACACTGGCCGGAATCCCTACGGGGGGTTGGAAACCGCTTGCGGGTGTAGCTCAATGGTAGAGCAGAAGCCTTCCAAGCTTACGACGAGGGTTCGATTCCCTTCACCCGCTCCAACCCGCTGTGAAGGGCAGGCTAAGTGTAGGTCGGGCAATATTTGTTTGATCTATTATGATTTTGTTACCGCAAGGTTTTGAGGAAGTCGGAAATGGCTAAAGAGAAATTTGAACGTACTAAACCGCATTGCAACATCGGCACGGTTGGTCACGTTGACCACGGTAAAACGACGTTGACGGCTGCGATCACGAAGGTTCTTGCTGAAACGGGCGGCGCCACGTTCTCTGGCTACGCCGACATCGACAAAGCCCCCGAAGAGCGCGAGCGCGGCATCACCATTTCGACGGCGCACGTCGAATACCAGACCGAAGCGCGCCACTACGCGCACGTCGACTGCCCGGGCCACGCTGACTATGTGAAGAACATGATCACCGGCGCGGCGCAGATGGACGGCGGCATTTTGGTGGTTTCGGCTGCTGACGGCCCGATGCCGCAGACCCGCGAGCACATCTTG